>NZ_BQXK01000009.1:0-224360 GCF_030158995.1 Acidovorax sp. SUPP2825
TCTTGTGTTGGCGCGAGGCCTCAGCGAACAGGTCGAACTTCAGGGCGCTACGGGGAGTGATCATGGCAAAGGATGGAGCACGCGTTCTCGATCAACAAGGGACCGGATGGGTTTTGAGAGGTTCCCAGATGGCTGTTCTTCCGACGCCATGATCTGTAATGAAAAATCTGACGCATCGCCTATCCATGAGTCTCCAAATAATGCCTGGAAGGAAGTGAGGCACTGTGTCCCTCAAGCAGAGGAATGCGATGACGATTTCAGAAATGATCGATCCTAGCGCAACCATGACCATTGAGATCACGTCCCCGGCTGCTGTATCTAACGAAGGGGCTATCCCAGAGGGATCATCACGCTGCTCAATGCGGATGGGGCCAAAGTCCACGTGTGTCTGACATCAGGGAGCAGGCTCGCCAGCCGAGGCGAACGATTCCATTGCAAACGTAAGCAAAGCAGATTTCAAGATGAGGGGAGGGCGCACTTGCAAGCAGAGCGCATTGCTGAGACCGTCCGACTGCACTTGCGTCCGCGCGGCTCGCTGGAGAAGCAAACTTATCTCAGAAATGGGGTATGAGAGGACTAGCTCGCAGTGTTTGGCAAACCGTGTAGGTTCTAGTCCCTTTTCGCTGCTACGGCTGGTCGAGCGCACGCATGCCTGGATTGCAGGCTTTGGCAAATTGCGCATCCGTTTCGAGCGACAGCTGGACATCCATCTGGCCTTGCTCAAGCTAGCCTGCTCCATCATCTGCTTGCGCTTCGTCGAGAGGTTTTGTTAGCCACTCTTAAGACTCACCACACGCGTTTGGTGAGCCATTCGAGAACTCGCCTTCGTAGACGCACTAATATCTGCGCTGATGTCGAGCAACGAGCCTCCCGATGACAGTCCTAATCATGGCTGACATCGACCACCCGCGTGTACCCGGCGTCAGCTAAGCTGTGCGACCAGTGATTTGACGACTCGTAGAGTCACATTTTGATTCTGCGGGCCTCAACGTCTTTTCAGCTAGCGCTCAAGGGGCCGGCCGCTTGAAATCAACGGTTCTTTTCTCGTGTTACTCGACATGTATCGCAGATGCCCTATCTCGAGTGGTCGGCGGAAGAGTAAAGTAAGACAAAGCTGAAAAGCGAGGGCTGATAGGTATGCCCGCCCGAGTCGGGCCTAGCGCTCTACGGCTGCAGCAGAGGAAGGTGCCAAAGGTACTGACGGAAACGATGCCGTCGGTGCTGCAGCACCGGGCACTAGGCGCTCTATGACGGGAGTTGCTGAAGGTAGCGGCGCTGACGCGGACTTAAACGCAAAGCCGATACTAAGTGCGGCCAAGCTCGCGCAACCTACGGTGACCCGCACAAAGTTCACATCTAACTTGTGAATACGCGTTTCAAGATCATTATTCTTATCTTCCAAACGTTTAACTTCACTCGCTAGTGTTTTGCTGAGTTCGAAGAACGAATCGCTTCCTCCTGTCAAGTTGTTGATGGTTACCGACGGAATGGAAAGAGAGTCCGAGCCTTCCTTCCGCTTGTCTGAAACAGCATCCAGCGAGGTGTACCAAATCAGGAAGAGCTTCAATCCTTGATGGAGATGGATGGGTTGCGGGCCCGCGTTAAACACGGCAAAAACCAAGCGCCCGCGCCACCCCGGATCGACGTGAAATCCCGACACGTTGACCAAGCCCTTCATCTTAAAAGTAGCCTTTATGGAAATGAGTGCCATTGCATCAGCTGGCACTGAGACGATTTCCTCTGTCAATAGAAAGCCGAATTGACCCGGTGGAATTACGAAGGGTTGGTTGTCACCCAACAGCTGCTTGGTGTGTGTATTAGCCTCAGCGAGGTTGGGTGTGATATAGATTTCGCGGCCTATGCGCAACTGCAGCGCATTGCAATCCACTGATGCACTGTTCGGATCATTCAAGAGCTCTGCAAGTCTGCTCTCCAGCGTCTGACTGCTCCAAAAAGACATAGCCACACTCCCTCTTTAACGCAGGCAACCAGCTTTCGCTCAAACGATCAGTCGCCCGTTACCACGAACTGGGCCGTCCTTGGAGACCACGCGGGGCAATTGACAGGAACCAGTCCTTGACCGCAGCGACAAACTCAGGAGGAAAATCAGATCTATGCGAGCGTGCAGGAGGGTAGAGGGCGTCGCCGTACTGGCCGTCTTGCAGGTGCGCGGGAATAAGCACCGCCTGGTCGCCCCAGTAAACAAAGTCCCGCCCCAGCAAAACGGCATCTGCGCCGGTGTCTCGCGATAGGTTGTCGAGGTTGGGAACGCCGTTCTCGAAACTGTGATGGGAGTCCATCTGCACCCATTCACTCCCTTGGCGGTGGTAAATATTGTCGCCGTAGGCATGGCTGCGGCTGGCACGGAAATTCGGCTTGCGCGAAGCGAAGCGCGGGTCGGACCAGTACGCGTTGAAACTCATTTTCTCGTCGACGCGCATGGCAAAAATGATTCGGTTTGCCCGGTTCAATGCCGGACTGCCGCAGCCAATAACAATATCGCCAACGCGCGCGGCAGAACGAATTTGAGGCTTGCAAGTTGCGAGCGTGCACAAGTCCCCGAAGGGATTAGGCGCGAATCCAAAATCACGGACCAACTTATAGGAAAAAACTCGCATTACTGACCCCCCTCCACAATTCTCGCGAATCCCTCGCCGAAACTGCTATTGGCACTTGACCCGGGATGGACGCCTGGGCGGCTTCTCGGCACCGTCCGGACTCTCATGAAGGTCACCGGAGATGATCTCGGTCAGCAAATCGGGGTTATCGATCCGCACGACTGATTTCGCGAAGTCATCAAAAACATGAGGCACGGTGGCACCAACCGCACAGACCGCGACCAAACTCCCTGGCATCTTGGCAGCTTGGCCCGCCGCCGAGAGCAATTCGGGTGGCATGTCGGTGGCGGGGATAAGGAAGATTTTGAGGGCTGCACCTGTGAGGCAGGCGTTGATTTCGCGGGTGACTGGGCCAGTCCCGTCCTGCGCTGCAACAACATCGTCCAGCGCCGCTTCTCTTAAACAGATGTCGTAGCCCCGCGCCCGAAGCTGCCCTCCGAGTTCATCCGCCTGCACCCTCATGTCGGCAACGAACACCACGCACGCTTTTTCTTCCATAAAGCTCCTCTGAACTTAACGCTGGGAAATGGGCGCTCATCGGCAAGTTACTGTCTAGTTTCGCAGCCCGCTGGATTTTTGGTGACCGTTACGACACGTTCGCTTTGTACACCTGCAATTTCCTACCAACCTGAATAGCAAGCTGGCATGAAGGTGCGGAAGATCATAAGCCAGTTTAAAAAAGGATACAAATTTAACGATGATTAACGCTCGATACCTGCGAATGGCTCACGTCGGTCTGGGCACACACAGCCTCTTGTGAATAACCCACATGCCTTCACGCGCGCCGAAGCAGTTCTCCCAGCGTCCGAGCCTGTGATAGGTCATTGGAACTTACTGCCATTGTGTGTATTATGTGTAAATATTTGCGGACTTACACACCCTTAACACCTTGAATGTCCGTGGATCTGAACAGTTCAAACTTTCCCCGGCGCGGCGCGTTGTGAGTACCATGACGTGACACCGGCCTCATTGCTCGAGCCCTCCGCTTGGGAAGTGGGCTGGCGACATGCGCACGATCATTGCGAATGTAAAATCTTTCGCGAAGAATTGCTTGCGTGATGCGCCCGACTGACGCCGGAACATGATGCGCACTCTGAAAGGTAGTATCGGGCACCCCGTCTTGATGGTCAATAAGCCTTGCTCACTGGGTAAGCATTTCACCCGAACACCGCTCATGCCTCCTTCACGCTCCGTCCTACTCGATCCGTCGGGGAACAAGCGGTCAGCGCAGAACCTCGGTCAGGTTTTGAGTCTTCAAAGCTATTTTCAGTTTGCGAAGACCTCCGATCAGTTCCGCGACAAGCCTGCAGCCGCGCACTACCGTGAACTAAGCTTCGGCTTCTTTGGCGAGGTAGGCGGTCTGTTGTCTGCATTGAAGAAGGGTAGCCGTGATCAACTGACCGAGTCCAACCCAACGGTCGTCGCCGAAGAATTGGGCGACGCACTCTGGTACCTCGTCAATCTTTCTGCGCTATGCGATGTGTCCGTCGAGCAGTTGGGACGCGCAGCGCTGGCGTGGCTGAGGGAGTACTTCGCGGAGACAGTCAAAACGCCGCCGAAGATGACGTTTCGAGTATTCGACGGCATCACTTCGCTGCACCATGACAAGCTTGTTCGAAAGGGAGCGCAGTCGCTCAGGGCATTCGCGTGTAGCAGCGGAGAACTGTTGGCGCGCAGCTTTATAGAAATGCGAAAACTGCCTCCTGCCACGCGTGACCGGCAGCTGGGCGGATTGCTGGGGCAGATCGCGCTCGTAAGCGGCACCTACCGGCTGAGCTTCGGGACACTCGCCGCGCAGAACCTCTTCAAGATCGCCGACCGCTGGCCTGGCGCAAATCCCGTCGCGCACGTCCTGGAGCCCCGCGGAGAGGTCCACGAGCAGTTCCCAACAAAGATGACCATCACGTTCGTGGAACGCAAGATTGCTGGGCGCACTTTCGTGCTGCAGCAGATGCACACGCTCAACATCGGAGACCCGCTAACCGACAACAACCATCGTGCTGACGGCTACCGCTATCACGACGTGTTTCACCTCGCCTATGCGGCTCACCTGGGATGGTCCCCAGTGATGCGCGCATTGCTCAAGCTTAAGCGCAAATCAGATCCGAAAACCGACGAGAACGAGGATGGCGCGCGCGCCATCATCATCGAAGAAGGCATCGCCACTTGGATTTTCAATCACGCTAGACATCATCGCAACTATGCAGACGTGAAAGAAGGCCGCCTTGAGTACGCCTTGCTCAAGCAGGTGCGCAGCATGCTTTCGGACTTTGAGGTCGCCAACCTGCCACTGTGGCAGTGGGAGCGGGCCATCCTGAGCGGCTTTACGGTCTTTCGTCAGCTCCTGACCAACCGTGGCGGGGTGGTCGAGGCCGATCTGCTGCGCCATACTTTGACATACCTGTCTCCCGACCCGAGCAATCCTCCATGACTCCTGCTGTATTTGTTCGCGCGTTGTCCCAGATACGCCTACCGGACGTGTTCAACCCGTACTCCGACACATGCTCGATGCACGACCGTTCTGGTGCACCTGCTATGCGTCGACGTAACCTAACGACGCTGCTGAGCGCTGCGAGCCAATTGGGTATCGATACGATCTGGATGGGTAGGGACCTCGGGTACCGCGGCGGGCGCCGCACAGGCCTAGCGCTAACTGACGAGCGTCATCTGCCGGCGATGAGCCGCATCTATCCGGGGAGCGAGTCAACGAGATCCACCAAGGGACCGGAGGTCGCAGAGCGTACCGCTGCCGAAATATGGGCCTTGCTCGCACTACTAGACAAGCCACCTCTCCTATGGAATGTCTTTCCTTTTCATCCCCACGAAAAAGACGCTCCATTCACCAATCGCAAGTTCACCACGCGCGAGCTGCGAGAGGTTGACGAGCTCAACGCCGCACTGATCTCCTGGCTGGGCATTCGGCGGATTGTATCGATCGGGCAGGACGCGGCCAGCTATGCCGCCAAGTTCGGTGTGGAGGTGGCCAGCGTTCGACATCCAAGCTATGGCGGCGTCACAGAGTTTCGCGAAGGCATCAGCCAACTTCACGGGCTCAATGTACGCAAGCGATGCGCGGCGCTGGATCAGCCCGAGCTTTTCTAGGGCCTGTCATTAATCAGATCCGGGAGAGTGACGGGATTGTTGTCGCTCACGCCACCCACACCATGGATGCCGCCAGATGAATCGCCGCAGAAAGTTGCGAGCGGTCTTGTTGTAGCGCGTGGCAATAGCCCGGTACTGCTTCAAACGCGCAAAGAAGTTCTTGATCAGATGCAGAGCTTTGTAGAGGTCTCGGTCATGTTCGCGTGGCTGTTATTCGTCGCGCGTGAAGGAATGACAACGGCCTTACCCTTGTCCAGCAACGGTTTGATCAGGCGGGCGTGGGCATCGTAGGCCTTGTCGGCAAGGACGGTCTGCGCGGGGGTGTCCTTGGCCGTGGCTCCGGGCTGCCGTGCCTAGCCCGGCAGCAAGTCCTGAATGCGCTCCCACTGCCCGTCACTTAGGGAATATTTTTTAATCATTGCCTTCACTTGGCGCCGAGGACGCAACTTTCAAATACAGGGGGGATTGATTGATGACACGCCCTAGATTTGATCATCCGTGTCGAGCAGATGTCGGTGGCCTCATGATCCGTCTACCATCCTGAAGGATACGACCTTTCCGCTCTTTCGAGCAATGCGTTTGCCTATGGGTAAAAACAAGTCTATAATCAGGTCCATCCCAAAGCCCGGGATATGGTAAAATTGTTAGAAATCAAGCGGTTAGTGGCTAGGTTCTAGTTCCTTTTCCCGCTCCAATTTTCATGCTATGGACTTCCAGTGAAGTCCATAGCTTCTTGATGCAACAGTGGTTTCTGTCTGTGGAGCATCCAGTGAAGTCTGCTGAAATTCACCCCCATCCACGCATTTTTAGTACATAAATTAGTACTGAAAATTCGGGCGCTGGGTTGTCCGGTTTTCGGCTGTGCTGCTTCCATCGACGTCGGTACACCTCTCCTCATCCTGAAGGAGAGTTCGATGGCTTTGACAGATACTGCCGTGCGGCAGGCCAGGACCACTGGCAAGGACTACACCCTCAACGACGCGCACGGCTTGCTGCTCTTCGTGAGTGCCAAAGGCAAGAAGAAGTGGTGCTTCCGTTTCTCATGGCTGGGCCAGCAGCCTCGCATCGCTATCGGTCCGTACCCGGAGATCAGCCTCAAGGAGGCGAGAGCCCGCCGGGATGAACTCCGGGCGCAGCTCGCCAAAGGGGTCGATCCGCGTGTCCATCTTCGCCAAGCCGAACAAAAGGCGTTGGCGGCGCCGACCCATGCTTTCCAAGCCGTGTTCCAGTCGTGGCGGGATTTCAAGGCATTGAGCCTGAAAACCGGCCGCCAGAGCACACTGTCGCAGATCAATCGCATCTTCGACAAGGACGTGCTCCCTTGGCTTGGCACGGTGTCCATCTTTGACGTGACGCCGGCGCATCTGCTGGAAGTGTTGCGCAAGATCGAGCGCCGCCATGCGCTGACCACTGCGGAGAAGGTGCGCACCTGGTTCAACCAGATGTTCCGCTACGCGATGGTGGAGAAGGGCCTGCCTGCGAACCCTGCCAGCGATCTGGACATCGTGGCCGTGCCCAAGCCTCCGGTGAGCCATAACCCGTTCCTGCGCATGGAGGGACTGCCCACGTTCCTGCGGACCTTGCGCAAGTACCGTGCTTCAAGATCACACGGCAGGGCATTCAGTTGCTGTTCCTGACCGGCGTTCGAACGGGCGAGTTGCACTCGGCGGTCCCAGAGCAGTTCGATCTGGAATGAGGCCTTTGGACCATCCCTGCGGTGATCGTCAAACAATTGCAGTTGAAGATGCGCAAGGAAGGCAAGACCGTGCCTCACTAAGTGGTGCCGCTGTCGACCCAGGCCATTGCGATCGTCCGCGAACTGCTAGATGCCCAGGCGAGGCGGCCAGCGCAGCGATATCTGCTGCCCAATCGGGACGACCTCAAAAAGCCCATCAGCGAGAACACGCTCAATGGCGCGCTGCGTTGCATGGGCTACGAAGAGCAGCTGACTGGCCACGGCATCCGGGGCACGATCTCCACTGCTCTCAATGAGCTAGGCTACCGTGTGGAATGGATCGATGCGCAGCTGTCGCACGCCGATCCCAACCAGATCCGGGCCGCCTACAACCAACCATGCGGCCTACGTGGAGCAACGGCGCCTGATGATGCAGGACTGGGCCAATCGCCTGGATCGCTGGAAGGCGGGAGAGCAGGTTGAGGAAGCGGGTGCATCGCCGGTAGCACCAGAAAGCCTGGAAGTGATCGAGGCCTATCTGAAGGCGCTTGCCTCGGGGCAACTGCGGCCTAAAGACGATGCATTGCAAATGCTGGGACAACTGTTTGCGCAAACAGGTGATGTTGGGAATATGGCCGTGCGTGCGCGCTCATAAACAAACGAATGCGATGCAGTGGGCCGGTTCTCTGTCCGTTGTTTTCGCGTCGCCGCGATGGTTGCGTTGAGCCTGCTGGCGAACTCCGGAAAACGTGAATTTTCGGCTGGCCCACGTGGAAACGGAGTCACCCGGCAGTTTACCTATCACTGGGAAGGCCTATTGCTGCTTCACCAGTTCGACCCTGCGGTTTTGCGACCTGCCATCTTCGGTAGCGTTGTTGGCTACCGGATCGGCATCACCAAAACCGGCAGACGACAATCTCGCCGCATCAATTCCCTGTGCAGTAAGGGCGACGACGACAGCCTTGGCGCGGCCGTCTGAAAGCGTCTTGTTGTGCGCTGGATCGCCCGTGTTATCGGTGTAGCCATTAACGGCCAACTTCAGTGATGCATCCTGCTTGAGCAACTGCACGACCTGCTCTATCTGTGGCCGCGAGTCGGGGAGGATTTCGGTCTTGTCCGTGGCAAAGTTGACGTGCAACGCCACCTTGCCAGTCTTGTCGATCTGGGACTTCAGTTCGCTGGCCGGCAATAAGCCAGCGGTGACTTTCAGCGGCTTGGTTTCTGCGATGAGAAGTCCACCGCCGAACTGGTAGCTGCACAGATGAATCCAGATATTGCGATCAGCCCGTCGGACAACAAATACTTGCGTAGCGTTGTTCCAGATATCGCCCAAGCCACTGTTGTACTTGAGTGCTAAGTCGCGTGGCCATTCTTTGATTTTCTGTGTAGCTTCTTCCGGAATCTTGCCGTCAAAGATCTTCTTGCCTCCCAGCGAAGAAACGACCGATTCGATGTTGCGCTGGAGTTCCAAGTCCGAGAATGTCTGGCCCTCGGCGGCGCTGATGTGCGCCGACCATACCTGGCCTTCCACTGGCTCCAGGCGATCACCTGTCCAGAAGGGCACCTGATCGAAGCCGGTGACGTCCGGGGTGCTGCCAGTGACATATCCGCTGGGAAGTGCGATGTAGGGAAAGGCCCCCAGCGGTGCGCTCGACACAGGCAGGCTGGAGGGCTCGAACGCTTTACTGGCAGATGCTTTCGGAGGGGTGGAATCTTGAGTGCTGGCGGCGGCAGCCGCGGGTGGAGTTGCGTGAATATTTGGCGCCGTTTGGTCTTGCTTTTTGCATGCGCCGAGACCTAAGGAAATGGCTACAAACAACGTCGTTGCTACTGTTTTGTGCACAGAGATATTCCTTGCCAAGAGACAAAAAAATAGTGTAGCTGCCAGCCTCGCTGGTCATGTTGCGAAAAGATGCAGAAAACGACTGGTGTGACGAGTGGCGCACGGCGAAGCACGCTTTAGCGCTGGGCGACTCTGACATGGCGTATCTGATCTATGCGATCGCCGCAGCTGTGCATTAAGCCGTGCTCACCACCCGGCGAGACTCGGTGCGTAGTGCAGGCTTGGAGACGTTGTTCGTGGCCTTCGACGACCATCTCATTGCGGCTGCGGCACTCTCACGGCCACCGAGCAGGCGGTGCCAGGCGCGGTCAGCGTCAAGTCGGCCGGCAGTGTCTCGGGCGTTGCCTTCAGATAGGCGGTAAAGGTCAGGTAACGCGCGGGCGCGCGGACGCCACCTGGCGCGCTCAGCTTGCGCCAGCGGTGGGGCACACCCATGCCCACCACGGTGCCGTCGGGCGCGACGAGGCGCATCGATTGGGGCGAGGGACCTTCGCCCTCGGGCAGCAGCGCGCCGCTCAGCAATACGAAGCGCGGGTCCCCGGGCACGCGCTGCACCGAGTCCACGAAGGCCGTGCAGCGAGCGGGCGGCATCTCCAGTTGCGAGCCGAGGGCCGTTGCGGCGTCGGAGAGCGGGGGCTGGCCAAAGACCGAGAAACCGTGGGGCCTAGTCTTGGCCATGATGCGCTCGGCCAGGGCCCGGTCCCAGATCAGCATGCCGATACGCTGCTCATCATGCACGCCCATCGCCAGCGCGAGAGCTCCGGTCATGCGAAGGTGGGGACCATCGCTGCGTTTGGTTTGGCGGGCTTGCACCGACAACATCTGCACCAGTACCGCCACCAGCAGCAGCGTAACGCCGGCCCGGGCGAGGCCGCGCAGGGCCATGACGCGCGGCGCGTAGAGTATGCCAAGGGCCGCCCAGGCCATCATCGAGGGCGTGGTGTAGCGGCTCGTCAGCGAGCCATCCATGCCGATCTGCAGGCGGCCACTGGCGGTGACGAACGCGGTGCCCGCCACGAAACCGACGAAGGTGAGCAGCGACAGGTCCAGCGCGTGGGCCCGCGGGGCCTTTAGCGCAGGCACCAGCCGCGCCAGCGCCAACACAGCAAACAGCACGCCGAAGGCCTGGCTGATCCACACCGGCTCCATCCGCCGCGCCAAGTGCTGAAACGGGCTGCCCAGATATTGCAGTGTGTACTGCAACACCCCCAAGGGCCGGGTCTGAAGCATGGTCAGCAAGCCGGGGCGGTCTGCCGGCGCGACGAAGTCTGCCATGTAGACACCGATGCCCAGCGCAGCGAGCACCGCCAGTACCGTCACGCGGCGCCAGCCCATGCGCGCTACGGTGGCATAGAGCACCATCATCGGCAGGGCCATGATGCCGTTGGCCATGGTCCCGATGCTCAGCACGCCGAGTGTGCAGCCACCGATGAACCAGCGCAGGCCGTTCGGGGCCTGCGTGGCGCGGTACAGGCAGTACAGCCCGGCCAGCGGCAGCCACTGGGCCAAGAAGAACTGGCTCTGGAATGCCCAGGTGAGGTTCTCGTACTGCACCCACGACATCAACCAGACGGATAGCAGCACCACGGCCGACACCGACGTGGTGCGGGGCATCTGCCCCATGTGCGCTTTCAGGAAAGCCCAAAACGTGGCGATGCTGCCTACCACCAGTAGGTAGTTGGCCCCGATCAGGAAAGCCTGCGTACCGCCGAACCAGCGGTACTCCATCCAGAACAGCGCCTTGGCCAGCACGATGCGGTGTTCGTTGAAAAGCTTCCACCAGGCTTGCCAGCCGGCGCCGTCGCGTACATCGGCGTAAAAATCCAGCGCGCCCCACATGTCCCAGTTCGGTACGGGCGTAAAGGTGCGCCAGGCTGCTGCGGCCGTCGCCAGTGCGAAAAGCGTTGCATAGAGCGAAAAAGCCACCGCCGCCCAGAGGCGGCGGCGTTCAGGAGTCAATGGCATGGTTCAGATGTCAATCTTGTGCAAAAGAGCGCATGGCAGGTTGCGGATCACGGCTGTGATAAGCACCTGTTTCGCAGGCGGTGGCTCGTTTCGAGCCAGTTATGGTCGCGCGCAGTTGCGATCGCTGGTGGTCAGTTGCGCGATGCCATCGGCGTCGGCGGTCACCGCGGCGGTCCACATGTCGCCGGGCGCGAGCAGCACATGCACGCTCAACAAGCTGTCGCCGTTGTTGGCCCCGCGAAAGCGGACCTTCAGGACCTTACGTTTTCGACTTCAATATTGGCGGGTCCGATGCCGGAGATCACTCCGCGCGTGCTGCGCCGGACATGGACAGTGCGCAGAGCAGGACCGATATGGCGTTGAAGATGGGATGGCGTTTCATGGGTTTTTCGGAATTTCTGAAGGCTAGGACGTGCGGTCACAGCGCGATTTCGAGACATGAAAGGCAAATTCGCGACTCGTCCCCACGCCAGCTTGCACGTTCGGCGTACGAGACACCACGCATCAAAAGATGGTGGCGAGAAAGGTCCGCCCCCGTAAAGAAAGTCTCAATGGACCCTGTGCACTGCATCGCCTTCGTAACGTGTGGGAGCACAGGTTATAGGGGCCGCAAGGCTTCGTTGCATACCCAACGGTGGTAGGGGGTTTGTAACCCGATGTATTGAGCTGGTGGTTGTCGGGCTCGCTGCCTGCCCGGCGGAGCACGTCGCTTTGGTGAACGAATGACGTCCCTTGAGTTAGTCTGTTGAGCGTGCAAGCAAGGTAAAGCGCCCAGAGGAGTGGCCACTTCCCGTTAGTGATCTCACTTCGCCTCGTGACGACCTGCGTCAAAAACCCAACGTCGGAGAAGAGCTGTTTTGCTGTCTCGATTCTTGGACGGATGGCGTCTGCCGCATCGGCGTGACCGCCTCCAGATCCAGATCACGCCGGCTGTTTTAGCCGATCTGAGGAATGGCCCGATGACATCCGTCGCGCTTGTAAAAAGTCCCGCATTGCGCCGCAGCCAGCAGGGCTGAACTGCGGCAAGACGGTCGGGCGTTACACAAGCTGGCCGAGCTTCCTAACGGGTCGCAGGACCGCTCGATGTACTCGAAGACATCAGTCCTGATTGGTTCCATGCTCCGGCAGAATGATGGTGTCTTTCTCACTCCATACCTGTGGCGGAGAGCACGATGCTGAGCGAGGTGGCCATGGCCTTGACCATCGGGCCCTTCTCGACGTCTTCCCATTCGTCCAGCGAATGGGTCCGGCCGTTCCTGCCGATGCCGCCACGGCCGATGGTCAGCGCTGGAATACCCAGGTTCATCGGCATATTGGAATCCGTCGAACTCCAGTTCAAGTCCGGCGTGTATCCACCGGCCTCGATGGCTGCCTTGGCAATCTGCACGATATCGGCCTTCATGTCGGTATTGCCGGCAGGGCGGTCGCCGATGAGCTTGGCCTCCACCGTGATCTTGGCGTTTTTAGTGGACCGGGCAAAGTTCTCGCCATCGGCGGCTTCTTGCACGATCTTCAGCATGCGGTCTTCCACACGCTTGAGTTCGTCTACCGATTCCGAGCGCATGTCGATTTCCATCCAACTGCTCACCGGAATCGAGTTGACGGAGGTACCGCCACCGATCAAGCCGATGCTGTAAGTGGTCTTGGGCTTGGCCGGTACCTGGATGCGAGCGAACTCCACTGCCGCTTGAGCCTGGGCGAACATCGGATTGACAGTGCCGAAGGCACCGAAACTGTGGCCGCCGGGACCGCTGAAGGTGATGCGGTAGCGCTTGGAACCCACGCCGCCGTGGGTCACCCGGTTGACGTCGCCCGACTCCACCGAGAAGAAGGACTTGATCTTGTCCTTGTAGCTGCCCTTGGTAAACAGATATCGCACACCGCGCAGGTCTCCAGGACCTTCCTCGCCGACGGTGCCCACGAACAGGATGTCGTCGCAGGTGCTGATGCCGGCCGTCTTCATGGCGCGTACGAAGCCCAGCAGCACCGACAGGCTCATGGTGTCGTCTCCGATTCCGGGGGCATACAGCTTGGTGCCTTGGCGCTTTACCTTGACGTCGGTGCCGGCGGGGAAGACGGTATCCAGGTGGGCGGACACGACCACCACTTTGCCGTCGCTTCGGGTGCCCTTGCGCAAGCCCAGCACGTTGCCTTCTGGGTCGATCTGTACATCGCTCAGGCCGGAAGCCTTGAGCATCTTGGCGAACTCTTCTGCACGGGCTTTTTCACCGAACGGCGGCGCGGGGATTTCGGTCGGTTTGATACCGTCTTCGACAATACGCCCGTGCTCCTTGTCGAGCGCGGCAGTGGCGCTTTGGTAGATCGGGCTGGCCAGCACACGCCGTACCTCCGCTGCGGGATCCGCAGTCTGGGCATGAGCCGCGCCGACCACCAAGGTGGCATAGGACAAGGCGATGGAGAGAGCAGGGAGCAGGAATGTCGAGGAGGTCGGTTTCATCGGGTTTCGATCACAACGTTGATAATTTGAAAATTAGCCGCCGCATTGAGCGCTTTGCTTGGCACCTTAAAGAGGGCCGAGCAGCACAAACCGGCCAGCCAGACTCGTTCACCCCCTGCATGGGCAGCGTGCTTGCATGCGTCAGGGCGGCGGTGCTCTGGAACTGCGGTCTGCCTTGCTCTCACGCCGCAACGCCTTGGCGCATGATCTTCATCGCAGGAGGTGCCATGCCGTGGTCGGAATGAGCGACGCCAGGGACTGTCTGCACGCGCCAGCGCAGCGGCACACCCAGTTTGGCCGCCGCCGCACGCGCCTGTTCGTAGAAGTAATGGCCGCGCGCAAAACGGTTCAGGCCCTGGGCTCTCGCCTCGGGATCGGTCGGCAGATTCGGATGGTTCGGGTCGATGTCTTTGTCGCCCAATAGGAGAACCACCTGCCGTGCAAATGCACGCTTCAAATCTTCATCCGTCGCCGCGACGTTGGCCAAGCCCCAGGGGAAATTGGCGTCGCGGTTGGGTAGCGTGTACGAACCGGCATTGGCACTGATGATCAGTTCCGCCCGTGATTCCTTTGCCAAAAGCATATAGCGGTGCACGAACTGCGCACCGGCCGAGTGGCCGTACAGAGCAAATCGTTCACGGCGAGCTCCAAAGGCTTTACGCCCGATGGCGAAAGCATCGTCGACCACGCGAAATACCCACTGCTCGCTAGGCCGTATGTTCATCTTGTCGTCAGCGACATTTCCGAAGTTATAAAAGTTGCGCCCGGGAAACTTGGCCTGCGTGAACTCCGGCACCAGAACCAGGATGCCAGCATCCTCGGCGGGTTCCAGCCATTCGCGGAGATAGCGGTCTGCGTCGCGGCGGACGCCATGCATGACGATGGCGACAGGGTCGTTCGGCTGCCAGCGCGCGGGGCGGTGGGCATGCAGGCGAATGTCGTCGGAGGTCGCGCCAAGGCCAGGTGCTGGAAAGTGCAGGACGTGCGATCCGGCAAGCAGCGTCCCGCCGGCAGGCGGCGAGGAAACGCAGCCCATCAGCGGGAGGCCGGCGGCCAGAGCCAGCAGATGACGGCGTTGGGTCAGGTCAGTGATGGAAGCTTTCATTGCATACCTCGGGTTTTGCCACGGGTCTTGGGCGCGGGTGTTTTGCTGTGGGACGTCTGTTGACTTGGCTCAGCCGCAGCCGCCAAGGACGGCAGCGCCTCGAATAGATGCACGGCGCGGCGATGATTCAGGTCGAACCGGCGCCAGGCGCACACTTCGACTGGCACATG
Organism: Acidovorax sp. SUPP2825; assembly: GCF_030158995.1. Classification (NCBI taxonomy): domain Bacteria; kingdom Pseudomonadati; phylum Pseudomonadota; class Betaproteobacteria; order Burkholderiales; family Comamonadaceae; genus Acidovorax; species Acidovorax sp. SUPP2825. The sequence continues at coordinate 14,937 of NZ_BQXK01000009.1, forward strand.
AAAGCACTCCGCTCCGACGATGCGCAGAACACCGGTCACCAACTCATCGGCCACGCTGCTGCGCGGCAGCCAGGCCACGCCCAATCCTTGCAGGCAAAGCGCTTTGAGCGTCTCCGCCAAAGGCGATTCAGCGCGCGGCAGTAAGCGCGTGCCGATCTGCGTGAACACACGGTCAAGCAGTGCCGCCGAAAAAGTGAAAGGCGAATACCGGAGCAGGGGCACCTCGCGTGAGCGCTGCAAATCGCACCGACCGTCTTCATCGACGAAAGCGCGCGATGCGACTGGAACCAATGCATCGTGAGCGACGATACGGCGTTCGTAATCCTTGGTGCGCGTTTCGGGCCTGAGCTGCGAATAGCCCACCAGCAACTGTGCGCCACCCCCGTCGAGCTCGTCAAAGTGTGACTCAACACCTTGAACACTGGGCACGATCTCGACCGTCAGCGAGGGCTCATTGCGCATCAACGGTGCGATCAGCTCCGGCACGGTGCGCGATGCCAGCGTGTGCAGGGCCAGCACTCGCACACGCTGGCCGTTCTCGCCCGATGCTTGGCGAAGGTCGGCGCGCATCGCTTGCATCGATGCCACTGTCTGGCGCGCCAACCCCATGAACTCCTGCCCATATGGCGTGAGCTGCACCGGGTAGACGGCTCTGTTGACAAGTGGAACTCCCACCCATTGTTCGAGTGCGCGAATGCGGCGGCTGAGCGCAGGCTGTGTGACGTGCCGATCCGCGGCCGCCGCCGAAAAGCTGCCGTTGTGCACCAAAGCAAGAAGATCCTCCAGCCACTTCATTTCCATCTTGTTGTCTCCTGGTGCGATGGGCCTTGGGGTCGACGGCGTGTTGCAATGAATCGGCTGCGTCCGCAGTGTTCAACTTGCCCCCGTCATGGCAGCTCACGCCCGGGCGCCATGTGATGATCGCGCGCGGATGCCCGTCCCATGGCATTTCCACCCAGGCCAGCGGCTGAACGATGCCACGGTCCAGCGCAGCGGGCAGAGCTTGCAAAAGGCAGCATCGGGCAGTCGTCCCAGTTTTTATCAAGTGTCAGACACTGTAGAGACCGGCGGCATACAGACTATGCCGATTTGGTATATATCTGATTAAACGTAACCTTTCGTGCCTGGATGTTGGCGCGAATCATCGGTGGTATGTGCGGCGGGTGATCCACCAACTTCAGGTCAGCGCATTGAAGGGGCCTCGTAACGCTTGAATGTGACGTCAGCGCTCAGAGGTATGTCTTGAAGCTGCCAGCTGTGATATCCATCGCCCCCAGTGACGGGTGAACCGTGCTGCAGGGCATCAAACGGAGGCCGTGAACCAGCGGGCCAGGACCGCATGCAACTGCGCGGGTGAGAGGGGCTTACGGAAAACGAGGTAGCCTTCTTCCTCTGCCTGTGCCAGCGCGGCCGATTGGTGCTCGCCGCTCACGAGCGCGCCACGCGCTGCAGGGCACCGCCGCAGCAACTCCTGCAGCAGTTCGAAGCCACTCTGGCCACCGGCAAGGCGCTGATCACACAGAACGGCCCCTGGCGCCAAGGGGCCCGCGTCCACGATCTGCAGTGCTTGCTGTGCCGTGGCTGCCAGGTCGACCTCCAGCCCCCAGGAGCGCAAAAGCGCGGCCACCGCCGTCGCCACCTGCGGATCGTCTTCGACCAGCAGGCAGCGTCCCGACAAGGAACCCATCCGCTCCTGCCATGACGCGTCGCCCGGCGACTTGCCATCCTGCGGCAGGCCATCTGGCGCCGCGTCGAGCGAGAGCCAGAAGCACGACCCCCGGCCCGGCGTCGACTGAAAGCCATAGGTGGCACCGATCAGTCGGGCCGAGCGCGCCACCACCGAGAGGCCCAGGCCATGGCCGGCCACCTCCTGCGTCCAGCGGGCGCCGCCGCGATAGAACGGGGCATAGAGGCGATGCTGGTCCTCCAGCGGCACGCCAGGGCCTGTGTCGCGAACTTCGATCCGCCATTGCGTGCCGCGCGCGCGAATCCCGACCAGCATGCCGCCGCTCGAGGTGTAGCGCAGCGCGTTCTGAACGAGGTTGAAGATCATCTGCCGCAGTAGCGTGCCGTCGGTGTGCACGGTGGGCAGTCGGCGGCGCGGCAGGCCGAACCGCAGTCGCAGCCCCCGCCGCTGCGCATCCGGACCGAACACCGTCGCCACGTCGCCGAATACGGTGGTCAGCGCCACGGGCTCGCGCCGAACTTCGTAGGTACCCGATTCCAGGCGCGACAGGTCGAGCAACGCATCGAACATGAAGGAGAGGGATCGGGCGCAATCTTGGATGCCGTCGAGCACCGGCACGAGCTGCGCATCGGTATTGCGCTGAATCGCTGTCTCCATCAGCAAGCCCAATGCGTGCAGTGGCTGGCGCAGGTCATGGCTGGCCGTGGCATAGAACCGGTTCTTTTCCTCCAGCGCGCGCTCTGCTTCCTCCTTGGCCGCTCGGTAACGTTCTGCGAGCTGCAACCGCTGGCGCTCCATTTCCACCTGCTGCACGACGAATCGGCGCGACCCCCAGGCATGTCGCAAGATCACGCCGCCAAAGAGAGCCACCAGCGCGAGCATGGCCTGCCAGCGCTCGGGGAAATACCATGTCACGGCGGCCAGGATCGGACCGTACGTGGCCACGAAAAACGGAAAGAAAACGCGGGGCTGGGGCGCGAGGAAAGTCGTGCCGGAGGCGATCACCGCACACATGACGAGGTACACCAGGAGCCGGAAATCCTGGGGTGCTCCCTGTGTGAGTGCGATGGGCACGACCCAGAGCAAACCGTCCACCACTGCCAGCACCTGGAAGATCCGTTCCCAGCGAGGCACCACCTCGGCATCGGGCCGCGCGGCGTCGCGGCGGAAGCGCCACTGCAGGACCAACAGCAGGCCCGCGAAGGCGAGGAATGCCCCCCACCACAAGAGCATCTGGCCGGATGGTGCTCCGCTGCGCGCAAGCAGCCACGTCAGTACGCCCGGGATGACGAGCGCAGGAATCTCCGAGGCCCCGCCACGCGATGCGAACGATTGAAGCAGGCGCCGCCTTACTGCCAGGTCGAGCGCTGCGTTGGATGTTTGGTTTTCGGCAGCGGGCTCGGTGTGCCACGCGTCGGGACAGCGGCTGTCGGGTGCGATCAGCATCTACGATAGGGCTGCGCGATAGCCGATACGGTGTCCATGGTGGGCATCGCACGCGCCTCGCATGGCGTGCGCGCGCGCCCAGGGCACGAGGTTCAGGGTGCCAAGGTGTTCAGTTCCGCGCTGCTGCAGGGACGTTGCAAGCCGGGCGCCGTGATATCGAAACGGACGCAAATGCCGATATCGCCCGGCCGACCGGGAGTCGTGTTGGTTATCAGATGGCCTTTGGAGTCCACTTCGAAGCGATAATTGTTGTAGGCGACGGGCTGCCCGTTGTCGCAGGAATAGGTGCCCGAGCTTTCGATGCCTCGGCCCGCGATGCGGTAGGTGCCTGTGTATAAGCAGCTGTGGGAGCCGCTAAACCCGTAATTCAACCGGAACTGGCCGTCGCGCGCGGAAAACGACAGCACGGCGGGATACCCCGTCACGCTGGTGCCGCCAATGTTCCGGATCCGATAGTTTTGATTGAAACGTGCCGTGTGGTTCTCGTACTGGAACCGCGCGATTCGGCGAGGGGTGTCGCCCGGCAGGGTCACCGTTCCCGTCGTTGCAGAATCGAAATCGATGCGCATCTGCCCGAGGTCGGCCGCTTCCTCGCCGTGACCTTGGGCGCCACCGAGTACGGGGCCGTTGCGAAACTCGCGCAGGTCGCCAGAGAAAGCCGTCTGTCCATCAGCGCGCACACCGCCGGCTTGCAGAAAGAGCGAGGAACCATCCGGCCGGTAGCCGACATAGGTCACGACCATCGCCTTGCCTTGCTGCGTGTCGATCTGCAGGCTGCGGCCCGGTCTGCCGTCCACCTCACCCTCGAAGCCCCAGATGCCGGGTTCCGGCTCGGTCTTGACGCCGTTTCGACCGAAGTCGCAAAGGGAGGGCCAGCCGATCAGGACGGCGCCTCCCAGACACCCACCGAACAGTTCGGAACGCTCACCGTTGCGCCACAGCGTTCCGGTGAAAAGGCCATCTGCCTGCATCACGAAATGCTCGGCACGGTAGGTGCCCGTCGTAGTGCCCTCCGCTTCGGTGGTGCAGGTGAACGTGCCATCGGACGAAACGCCTGCGCCCGCAGGCTGGGAGGTCCCTGCATAGCTGCAACGGGGGAAACCCAGACGAGACTGTGGATTGGTTGTCTCCATGGCGAACTGCCCGCCCTGTAATTTCAAAGACAGCTCCAACGGATCGTTCTGGGCTGCAGCGACGGCTGCATAAGATCGCACGCCGATCGGAAAGCGTGTGAGCCGCTCGGTAGGGTCCTCGTAGCGGTAACGTGAAATGCGCCGCGGGGTGTCGCCCGGCAGCGTGACCGTGCCCGAGGTGGGGGTGTCGAAGACAACCTGCACCGGGCCTGCTGTGGCCGCCTCCTCGCCTTGGCCGACACCTGCGCCGATGACCGGACCATTGCGGAATTCGCGCAAGGTGCCGTTGAAGCTCGAAGATCCTTCCGGGCGCGCACCTCCCGCTTGCAGGAAGAAAGACGATCCATCCGCGCGATAGCCGAGATAGGAGACGGCCATGGATCGGCCGTACTGCGTATCGATGTGCAGGCTGCGGCCTGGTCGGCCATTCAATTCGCCGTCGAAACTCCACATGCCAGGCTCGGGCTCGGCCGTCTGCGCCCAGGCCGGTGAAGCACAGGCAGCCATCAAACCCGTCAGGATGAAGGCCGAGGTGAATGGGCGGTTCGTTGGTGCGTTGTGCATGGGAAACCCTTTGGAAGAGCGAGACTTTGAGGAAGCAGCACTGGAACACGTCGATTCCGTATTGCCTATCCCTCCGTGGTGGGGTGAATTGCGCTAGAGGTTACAGGTTGCGCGTGGGCCTGGAACTTGGCCACGCCCGAAAAAGTAGGACATAATCTGGGTTTTCTGCCCGAGGGGTGTCCGAAAAACCTCTTGTGCATCAAGACGTTGAGTCGGAAGCGAGCATCTCGTTTCCCGCTCCGATTTGCAAGGGAGGCTTAGGCTTCCCTTTTTTATTGTGCGAATCGGTTGTTCTTTGGATTGGCCGATCCGCATTGGCAGCGTTGCGCACCTGCGTGGCCCGGGTTACGCTTGAATGCAAGGTGCGCGCCGCGCAGCCGGCGCCCCGATGGTGAAATTGGTAGACACTGCGGACTTAAAATCCGCCGCTTCCTGAAAAGGGGCGTGCCGGTTCGACCCCGGCTCGGGGCACCACTACGATTCGATCATGTCAAGTTACAACGCTCCCTTTGAAATCCATGTCCACGGCCAGGTGCAGTTGCGGGCCGATACGGGGTTCGACCAGTTGCAAGAGGCCTTGAAGCCGCTCTGGAAGTACGCCGGGGCCCGTTCCTTGGCCGATGGTGCGGCGAGCGCCTATGAGGAAGAGCCCGGCATCCAGTTCGACGCCAAGGAGCACACCCTGCAAATCTGCTGGACGGTGCGTGGCGACGAAGACTTCCGCCAGTCGCTCGACGAGATGTGCATGAGCCTCAACGAGTTGTCGGAGCAGGGCGCGGCCATCGAGGTCACGTTCTACGACACCGACTTCGACGAGGACGAAGAGGATGACGGCACCGAAGCGCGTGACGACTTCCTCATGCTGTTCGTGGGGCCGACCCCCGCGGCCATCATGCAAGTGCAGCGCGATCTGCTCGTGCAGGATGTCGTGAACATGATGGAGCGCCACTTCGATGGCGCCGAACTGGGCGGCGTGGTGGCCGAGATCGACAAGCTGTTCTCGCAGCGTTTCGATGCCCTGGTGAACTCGTTGGAGATCGGCAAGCCGCCACGCGGCAGCGGCGGTTCCGGTGGTGGCCATGGTGGCAGCGGCGGGCGCCGCCCCCGCCATCTGCACTGATAGCGCACACGTTTTCTCGAAAGACCCGGTGGCCTCTCATCCAGAGGCGGCCAGGGGGTCGGGACCGATGGCGATCGAACTGCCTTACCTTCGTGCGTACCCGGATGCCTTGCAGGATCAGGTGCGCACGCTCATCGCCGAAGGGGGCCTGGCGGCCCTGCTGCAGCGGCGCTATCCCCAGGCGCATGCCGTGCGCACCGACAAGGCGCTGTACCAATACGCCGCCGACCTGAAGGCGCAGCATCTGCGCAAGGCCGATACGGTGCAGAAAGTGGTGTTCGACAGCAAGATCCATGTGGTGCGGCACGCGCTGGGGCTGCACACCTCGTCGGCGCGCGTGCAGGGCAGGCGCCTGACGGCACGGCACGAGATCCGCATCGCCTCCATGTTCAAGCAGGCACCGGAAGAGTTTCTGCGCATGATCGTCGTGCACGAATTGGCCCACTTGCGCGAGAAGGACCACGACAAGGCCTTCTACCAGTTGTGCGAGCACATGGAGCCCCGCTACCACCAGTATGAGTTCGATACGCGGTTGTATCTGACCCACATCGAGCATGCGGGGGAACGCCTCTGGGGCGTCTGATGGCCGTTGCGTCTGCTATTGTTTTTGTAGCTAGACGCCGGGAACTTTATTGCGCCAGAGCCCGATTGGCTTCATGCGCCATTGCACCTGCACCATCCGCCGGCACGGTGGCCGTGCTGCAGCACCGCGCCGGTAGCTGCAGCCAGCGCTGGGCTGCGGCCTGCAGGGGCAGCAGCGAGCCCGTGGTGATCAGTTGCATGCGGTTGCATGCGGCGGGGATTTCGTCGCCCGGGTCCGCCAGGAGGTCGGTCGCCTGCAGCAGGCGGCGGGTTTGCCTTGCGACCGGCTCGCCGGTGTCCACCAGGCGCACCGCCGGGCCGATGAGGGCGCGCAACTCCTCTTCGGCGAACACATAGTGGGTGCAGCCCAGCACCAGGGTGTCGATGTGGCCTGCCGTGGTGCCGAACGCCCCCATGGCGGTGATGTAGCGGGTACACAGTTCGCGCACCTCGGAGGATTCGGCGGCGTCAGGCACCGCATGTTCAGTGCTGCGTTCGATGGCGTAGGCCAGCCCGTCGCAGGGCTGCACCACGAATTCGGCCTGCGATTGCAGCGACCCCAGCAGCAACGCGAACTTGCCGCTGGTGAGCGTGCCCCGCGTGCCGATGACGCCGATGCGCCCGGTCCGGCTGAGCGCCACCGCGGGCTTGATGGCCGGCTCCAGGCCGACGAGGGGCAGGTCCGGGCATTGGGTCCGGACATCGTGGATGGCGGCGGCGGTGGCCGTGTTGCAGGCGACGACCAGGGCCTTGATGCCGTGCACCGCCTGCAGGTAGCGGGTGATGGCGTGGGTGCGCGCGGCGACATAGGCGTCGCCTCGCTCGCCGTAGGGCGCGTGGCCACTGTCCGCCAGGTAGACGAAGCGCTCGTGCGGCAGTTCGGCCTGCAGCGCGCGCAGCACGCTCAGGCCGCCGATGCCGCTGTCGAACACACCGATGGGGCGTTGCTGCGAAGTGGGCGTCATGCGTGCCTTGGTGCCATGTGAACGGAAAAATCAGAAAACTCCGGCGGCCCCAGCGGCTGCTGGGCCGATCCGCGGGCCGGGGCCGCCACCAGGCCACGCCTGGAGCCGCCGCCAAGGCCGGAGATGGAGTTCAAGCGGCGACGAGGTCGATGGACTTGAACTCGCCCGTGGCGATGCGCTTTTGCCACTCCGCCGGGCCCGTGATGTGGGCGCTGGTGCCGCCAGCGTCCACGGCCACGGTCACGGGCATGTCCACCACGGTGAACTCGTAGATGGCTTCCATGCCCAGATCGGCAAAGCCGACGACCTTGGCTTCCTTGATGGCCTTGCTGACCAGGTAGGCGGCGCCGCCCACGGCCATCAGGTAGGCGCTCTGGTGCTTCTTGATGGCTTCGATGGCGACCGGGCCGCGCTCGGACTTGCCGATCATCGAGATCAGGCCCGTTTCGGCCAGCATCATCTCGGTGAACTTGTCCATGCGCGTGGCGGTGGTCGGGCCGGCGGGGCCCACGGCCTCGTCCTTGACCGGGTCCACGGGGCCCACGTAGTAGATGACGCGGTTGGTGAAATCCACGGGCAGCTTCTCGCCCTTGGCCAGCATGTCCTGGATGCGCTGGTGCGCGGCATCGCGGCCGGTGAGCATCTTGCCGTTGAGCAGCAGCGTGTCGCCCGGCTTCCAGCTCGCCACTTCTTCCTTGGTGAGGGTGTCCAGGTTGACGCGGCGGCTCTTGTTGTAGTCGGGCGCCCAGTCGATCTTGGGCCACAGGTCGAGCGAAGGCGCCTCCAGATAGGCAGGGCCGGAGCCGTCCAGCACGAAGTGCGCGTGGCGCGTGGCAGCGCAGTTGGGGATCATCGCCACGGGCTTGGAGGCCGCGTGCGTGGGGTACATCTTGACCTTGATGTCCAGCACGGTGCTCAGGCCGCCCAGGCCCTGCGCGCCGATGCCCAGGGCGTTGACCTTCTCGTACAGCTCCAGGCGCAGTTCCTCGACCTGATCGAGCTTTTCGCCGCGCGCGGCCTTGGCCTGCAGCTCGTACATGTTCAGGTCGTCCATCAGGCTTTCCTTGGCCAGCAGCACGGCTTTTTCCGCCGTGCCGCCGATGCCGATGCCCAGCATGCCGGGCGGGCACCAGCCGGCGCCCATCGTGGGCACGGTCTTGAGCACCCAGTCCACCAGGTTGTCGCTGGGGTTCATCATGACCATCTTGGACTTGTTCTCGCTGCCGCCGCCCTTGGCCGCAACGGTGATGTCCACGGTGTCGCCCGGCACAATCTGCGTGAAGATCACCGCGGGCGTGTTGTCCTTGGTGTTCTTGCGGGCGAACTGCGGGTCGGCCACGACGCTGGCGCGCAGCGTGTTGTCGGGGTGGTTGTAGCCGCGGCGCACGCCTTCGTTGATGGCGTCTTCCAGGCCGCCGGGAAAGCCTTCCCAGCGCACGTCCATGCCGATCTTCAGGAACACGTTGACGATGCCGGTGTCCTGGCAGATGGGGCGCTGGCCGGTCGCGCTCATCTTGCTGTTGGTGAGGATCTGCGCCATCGCGTCCTTGGCCGCCGGGCTTTGCTCGCGCTCGTAGGCGCGCGCCAGGTGGGCGATGAAGTCGGCGGGGTGGTAGTAGCTGATGTACTGCAGGGACGCAGCAACGGACTCCACGAGGTCGTGGTACCGGATGGTCGTGGTCATGGTGGGGTGTGTTTTTGGGGAAAGAACGAACCGCGCAATTATCGCCGCCCGCTCCGGACGGCGCTGGCGGCGGTCAGCCGCGGGGGGCGGCGTCGAACGGCAGGCTTTCGAGCGCCTCGAGCCCGCCGATCACGGAGGGCGCGAAATCCGCCGAGCCTTCCGGCTTGTCGCCCTGGGCCCAGGCCAGCAGCACGTCCGCCGGCATGGGGCGGGCGTAGAAAAAGCCCTGCAGCTCGTCGCAACGCATGGCCAGCAGGATGTCGCGCTGGCCGCTGGTTTCCACGCCCTCGGCCACCACGCGCAGGCCCAGGGCGTGGGCCAGCCGCACCACGGCATCGACCACGGCGCGGGCGTCTTCTTCGTGTTCGAGGTCGTTCACGAAGCTGCGGTCGATCTTGAGCTGCTGGGCCGGCAACTGGCGCAGGTAGTTCAGGCTCGAATAGCCGGTGCCGAAGTCGTCGATGGACAGGAACACGCCGATGCGCGCCAGGCCTTCGAAGGTGCGCTGCGTGGCCTTGGTGTCTTCCATGGCCACCGATTCGGTGATTTCGCACAGCAGTTGCGAGGAATCCAGGCCATGGAACTGCAGGGCGTGCTCGATGCGCTCGGCCAGGCCGCTTTCGCGCAGCTGGTGCACCGACAGGTTGATCGCCACGCGCATGCGCAGGCCGCTGCGCGCCCAGTCGGCCATCTGCCGGCAAGCCTCTTCGATGACCCAGGCGCCCAACTGGCCGATCAGCCCGAAGCGCTCGGCCAGGCCGATGAACACCAGCGGGCTCACCATGCCGCGCTTCGGGTGGTGCCAGCGCAGCAGCGCCTCCACGCCGTTGATGCGGCCGCGCTTGCCATCGATCTTGGGCTGGTAGTGCAGGGCGAGTTCGCCGCGCGACAGGGCGTGGCGCAGGTCGTTCTGCAGCTCCAGCTGGTCGGACGCATCCGAGCCCATGTGGGGCTCGAACATGGCGTAGCCGTTGCCGCCCGCGCGCTTGGCGGCATACATGGCGGCATCGGCATTGGCGACCAGCTTGTCGCGGTCGCCGTGGTCGGGGTGCAGCACCACGCCGATGGAGCAGCCGATCTGCACCTGCCGGCCCGCCACCTGGAAGGGCAGGGCGAGCGCTGCCAGGATGCGGTTGGCCACCACGATGCAGTCGGCCGTGTTGCCCACGTCTTCCAGCAGCAGCAGGAACTCGTCGCCCCCCACGCGGGCCACCGTGTCGCTTTCGCGCGCCTCGGCGCGCAGGCGCTGGGCGGCTTCCGACAGGATGGCGTCGCCCGCGGCATGGCCGAAGGAGTCGTTGATGGGCTTGAAGCCGTCCAGGTCCACGAACAGCACGGCCAGGCGGTCCAGCACGCGGTGGTGGTTGGTGCGCTCCAGGCGCAGCAGCGCATGGGCGAGGCGGTCTTCGAACAGCAGGCGGTTGGGCAGGCCGGTGAGCGCATCGGCGAACGCGCGCTTTTGCAGCTCGGCATTGGCCTGCTGCAGCTTGGCGTTGCTGTCCTGCAGCGAGCGGGTGAGCCGGCGCGCGACGTTCTGCAGCCGCGCATCGAGGATGGAGATGAACAGCGTGCTGAGCATCAGCAGCAGCGTGAAGATCGCCACCATGGCGGCCAGCCCCGAGCCGCCCAGCGAATTGGCGCTCAGGCACACGGTGCCCTGCGGGAACTGGGCGGCGGCCATGCCGAGGTAGTGCATGCCGCAGATGGCCAGCGCCATCACCAGCGAGGCCGCGGCCTGGAACATCCTGCGCCGGTTGCCGTGCATGCCCCGCAGTGCCTGGAACAGATAAAGCGCCGTGGCCGAGGCCAGCACCGCGACGGCCACCGACAGGGCGACGTAGAAGCCGTTCCACACGATGCCGATGGACAGGTGCATGGCGCGCATGCCGATGTAGTGCATCGCGCTGATGCCCGCGCCCATGGCGAGCGCCCCGACGGCCAGGTGCCGGCGCCGAACGCGCTCCATGCTGGCCAGGCCCAGCGCGACGGCCGATGCCGCCACGGCGGCCAGCCAGGACAGGGCGGTGATCGCGGGGGTGAAGCCCAGGGCGATGGGCAGTTCGAACGCCAGCATGCCCAGAAAATGCATGGACCAGATGCCCGTGCCCATCACCAGCGAACCCGCGGCCCACCAGGCCAGTCCGATGCGGCTTTGGGAGGTGCGTACGCGGCGGGCCAGGTTCAGCGTGACGTACGAGGCCAGCAACGCCACGGCGAACGACGCCGCCACCACCAGCGGATCGTGGTGCGACGGCAGGAAGCCGGTCAACGGTGGGGCGAGCGGGGAGGGCATGGAAGGTGCGGCGGTAGCGGTGCGCCAAAGGTGTCCAAGTGTATCCACCGCAGGCTCTCCCGGGGGGCGGGAGGGTCTCTGCACCACGCGGTCCCCACCGATGAGAATGGTTTTGTTTCGCGTTATGCTTTTGGACGATGCGCACCCCTGTGCGCCCTTCGTTTCTTCACCACCGGAACCGCCAGACATGACCTCCCGCATCGAACGCGACACCTTCGGCCCCATCGAGGTGCCGGCCCATCAGCTCTGGGGCGCGCAGACGCAGCGATCGCTGCAGAACTTCGACATCTCCGGCGAGCAGCAGCCGCGCGAGATCATCCGGGCCCTGGCGCAGGTCAAGCGCGCCTCGGCCGTGGTCAACCAGGCGCTGGGCCTGCAGGACGCGAAGAAGACCGACGCCATCGTGGCCGCGGCCGACGAGGTGATCGCCGGCCGGCACCCCGGCGAGTTCCCGCTCGTGGTCTGGCAGACGGGTTCGGGCACGCAAACCAACATGAACGTCAACGAGGTGCTGGCCAATCGCGCCAGCGAGATCCTGGGCGGCGAGCGCGGCGAGGCCCGCCTGGTGCACCCCAATGACGACGTGAACCGCAGCCAGTCGAGCAACGACGTGTTCCCCACCGCCATGCACGTGGCCGCGGTGGAGGCGCTCACGCACCGGTTGCTGCCCGCCCTGGCCAAGCTGCGCGCCACGCTGGCGCAAAAGGCCGAGGACTTCGACGGCATCGTGAAGATCGGCCGCACCCACCTGCAGGACGCCACCCCGCTCACGCTGGGTCAGGAGTTCTCGGGCTACGTGGCGCAGCTCGATCACGGCGAGCGCCACGTGCGCGCCGCGCTGCCGCACCTGTGCGAACTGGCCCTGGGCGGCACCGCCGTGGGCACCGGCCTGAACGCCCCCAAGGGCTACGCCGAGCAGGCCGCGGCCGAGCTGGCGCGCCTGACCGGGCTGCCGTTCGTCACGGCGCCCAACAAGTTCGAGGCCCTCGCCTCGGTCGACGCCCTGGTGCATGCGCACGGCGCGCTCAAGACCCTGGCCGCCAGCCTGATGAAGATCGCCAACGACGTGCGCTGGCTGGCAAGCGGCCCGCGCAGCGGCATCGGCGAGCTGAGCATTCCCGAGAACGAGCCCGGCTCGTCGATCATGCCGGGCAAGGTCAACCCCACGCAGAGCGAGGCGGTGACCATGCTGGCCGCCCAGGTGTTCGGCAACGACGTGGCCATCAACTTCGGCGGTGCCTCAGGCAATTTCGAGCTGAACGTGTTCCGCCCCATGGTGGCCCACAACTTCCTGCAGAGCGTGCGCCTGCTGGCCGACGGCATGGTCAGCTTCAACGACCACTGCGCCGTGGGCATCGAGCCCAACCGCGACCGCATCACCGAACTGGTGGACCGCTCCCTGATGCTGGTGACCGCGCTCAACACGCACATCGGCTACGACAAGGCGGCCTTCATCGCCAAGAAGGCGCACAAGGAAGGCACCAGCCTGCGAGAGGCGGCCGTGGCTTCGGGCCACGTCACCGGCGAGCAGTTCGACCAGTGGGTCGTTCCGGGGAACATGGTGGGCCGCTGAGCGGGCACTGAAAAGGCGCCAGCGCCCCGTCGCCCGCCGGCTCAGTGCGTGGTCTTGCGCGCGCGCGGGGCGCGCACCGGGCGGTCCTGGTGCCGCAGGAACGCCAGCAGCCGGCGCTCGGCGGCCTGCAGCGCGCGCGGCGTGTTCGTGCCGCCGATGCGCTCCCACAGCACCTGCATGTCCGGACCTGCGTCGGACGTGAGCCGCGACCCCAGCGCCAGCACCGAGGGGTGCACGTACGACTTCTTGCACACGGCCGGCGTGTTGCCCAGCTGCCGCGCCACTTCGATCAGGATGTGCTTGGCCGTCACCGCGGGCGCGCCGGGCTGGGGCGAGCAGGCCAGCCGCGTCAGCTCCAGCGCCTGCACGGTGCCGTGCCAGGTGCGGAAGTCCTTGGCGGTGAAGTGCTCGCCCTCCTGCGTGCCGGTGATCTCGCGCAGGTAGTCGTTCACGTCGCCGGAATCGACGGCATGCAGCGCGCCGTCTTCTCCCTCGTACTGGAACAGTTCCTGGCCCGGCAGCTGCTGGCAGCGGCGCACCACGCGGGCCACGCGCGGGTCGTCGAGCGTGGCCTCCTGTTGCACGCCGCTCTTGCCGCGAAACCGCAGCTGCAGTTGGTTGCCGCGCAGCGCCGCATGGCGGGTGCGCAAGGTGGTCAGGCCGTAGGAGCGGTTGGTGCTGGCGTATTCCTCGTTGCCCACGCGCAGGTAGGTGGTGTCCAGCAGGCGCACCAGCGTGGCGAGCACCCGCTCGCGGGACAGGGCTGGGCCCGACTTGGCCCGCAGGTCGCGCGCCACCCGGGCACGGATGCGGGGCAGGGCGCGGCCGAAGGCCTGCATGCGTTCGAACTTGGCCTCGTCGCGCTGCAGGCGCCAGTCGGCGTGGTAGCGGTACTGCCGACGGCCGCGCGCATCCAGCCCCGTGGCCTGCAGATGGCCGTTGGGCAGCGGGCAGATCCACACCTCGGTGTAGGCGGGCGGGATGGCCAGGCGCTGGATGCGGGTGATCTCGTCCGGGTCGGTCAGCCACCGGCCGTCGGGCTGGCGGTAGCGAAAGCCCTCGCCTTTGCGCTCGCGGCTCAGGCCCGGCATCTCGGGGTTGACGTAGCGCAGTCCGCGGGCCAGGCGGGTGGCGGGCGGGCGGGCCGGCGAAGCGGCGGCAGGGGCGGTTGCGGTGCGTGGCATATGGGAAGGCAGGCGGTGCGGCAAAAAGGGGGCGCGAAGCGCGCCCCCCGATCTCAGCCCAGCCGGCGCGGGCCGGCTGTAGGAGGCAGCCCGCTGCGCCGGTGGGAGTGCATCCGTGCCGCGTCGGTCCGGTGGGCACCCGCGCCGCGATCCATGGGTAAAAATGGCCTGCAGTGCAATATCCACTAAGGCATTGTGCTATGAAAAATATAGCATTCGAGGTTGGCGCAGCGGTGGGCGCAGCGGTGGGCGCAGCGGTGGATGCCGCGCCGCCGCAAGCACCGCCCGGGCCTCAGAACCGCGCCGTGGCCCCCACGAAATAGGTGCGCCCGCCGTTGTCGTAGTTGCTGCCCAGCTCCCGCGTCTGCTTGTCCGCCACGTTGAGGATGCCGGCCCGCAGGGTGAAGGTTTCGTTCAACCGGTAGCTGGTGGTCAGGTCCACGGTGGTGTAGGCCTTGGCGAAGGTGGTGGCCGCGCCGGTGACGACGAGTTCCTTGCCCACGTAGCGGGCGCTGGCGTCGGCGGTCCAGGCCGGGGCGATGCGCCACTGCAGCGACGAATACACGGTCAGGCGCGGCACGGACAGCAGCGAGGCACCCGTGGTGAGGTTTTTGGACTCGAACATCTTCGTGGCATTGGTGCGCCAGTCGAGCGACGGCGCCAGCGGCACGGTGGCGTTGGCCTCCAGCCCGCGCGTGCGGGCGCGCTGGGCGTTGGCCATGCGCGTCCACCAAAAGCCGTTGTACAGGCCCAGGGGCTGGTAGTCGATCTTGTTCTTGAAGTCGGTGTGAAAGTAGGTGGCGCCGAAGGCCCAGCCGCCCTGCTCGTAGCCCGTGCCCAGCTCGAAGTTGGTGCTGGTCTCGGGCTGCAGATCGGGGTTGCCGGCCATGTAGCAGCCGCGCGTGCCGTCGGCATTCACGCGGGTGCTGGTCCAGCCCAGGCCCGCCAGGCTGCGGCAGCCGTTGCCGCCGGACTGCGTGGCGGCATTGGGCGAGTTCTCTTTCAGGCCCGGCGCGCGGAAGCCGCGCGACACGCCGGTGCGCACCGTCCACGCCGACGCCGGGTGGTAGACGAAATAGGCGCGCGGGCTCCAGTTGTTGCCGTACTTTTCGTGGTGGTCCATTCGCAGGCCGAGCGTGAGCGCCAGGTTCTCGCGCAGGAAGATCTGGTCCTCGCCGAACAGCGCCCAGGTGGTGGCCGACAGGGACGATCCCGACACCGGCCGCCCGCTGTAGTCGATGGGGGCCAGGCCGATGGTGTCGCGGTTGTCCAGTTCTTCCTGCTTCCATTGCAGCCCGGTGGTCAGCATCTGGTCGAAGCCCAGGAGCTTCAGCGGCATGTCCACGCGGCCGTCCAGCGTGGTTTCGCGCGAGTGGTTGCCGATGGTGTCGCCCAGGTCCTCGTACTCGTGGCGCGACAGGTTGATCTTGGAGCGCACGTCGCCCCAGCGGCCGTCGTGCCCCAGGCCGAACGAGGTGTGCCGCAGCCGGCTCAGGCCCCAGGGGCTGACGACCTGCCCGCCGCTGGCGGTGCGCGCATCCGAGCCGGTGGCGCGCTGCGTGGCCTGGGCCGCCTCGAGCGATACCGACTGGTCGGGCGTGAGCTGCCAGTTCAGCAGCGCGTTCAGGCCCTGGTTGCGCGCGCCGGCCGTGGACAGGTAGGTGCCCGCATGCCCGCCCGTGCCTTCATCGGCATCGCGCTCGGTGTAGTTGCCCGACACGCGCAGGCCGATGCGGTCGGTCACCGGGCCGCTGACGGTGAAGCCCGTCTGCCGCGTGTCGCCGCGCTCCGAATCGGAGGGTTTGGAGTAGTTGACCGTGGCGGAGCCGCCCCAGCGCAGGTCGATCTTGCGGGTGATGATGTTGATCACTCCGCCCATGGCGTCCGAGCCGTACAGCGACGACATCGGGCCGCGCACCACCTCGATGCGCTCGATCATCTCGGGCGAGATCCAATCCAGGTCCTGCTGGCCCAGGTCGTCGCGGTAGTTCACGCCGGCCGAATTGCCCTGGCGCTTGCCGTCCACGAGGATGAGCGTGTATTTCTCGGGCAGGCCGCGCAAGCGGATCTTGGACTGCGCGCCCGTGCCCGACAGCCCGCCGGTCACGCCGGGAATGGTGGACAGCAGCTCGCCCAGGCTGGTGACGGGCTTGCGCTCGATGTCTTTACGGGTGATCACGCTGATGCTGGCCGGTGCCTCTTTGATGTCCACGGCCGTGCCCGAGGCCGTGACCACCACGGTGGACAGGGCGGCCTGCACGGGTTGCGCAGGTTGCGATTCGGACGGCGGGGCGGTCTGGGCGTGCGCACCGGCGCTCAGGGCCAGGGCGATCGCGAGGGACAGGGGCTGGGGGCGGAGCGAAGACGGCAAGATCATGAAAGCAGTTTCCTGTAAAAACTGCAAATGATAGTGATTCGCTTTTACTATTTGACCAATTGGTGGGTTTTAGAGGAATTTTCGGGTTTTGCCGAACGGTGGAAGGAGGTATTGAAAAAGGGGCAGGCCGCAGTGCTAGAAGGGGTTTTAAGCTATTGAAAAAATAGCAGAATCCTGTGCCATCGGCCATCGGCCATCGGCCATCGGCCATCGGCCATCGGCCATCGCTCACTGACTGGCTACTCGGTCTCCGCCTGGCGCTCCTGGCCCGACGCCAGTGTCTCGCCCGCGTCCTCATCGAACGCGAAGCCCACCCCGTACACCGACCGGATCCACTCCACGCCGTCGCCGCTGGCGGCCTTGAGCTTCTTGCGCAGGTTCTTGATGTGGCTGTCGATGGCCCGTTCGTTCACGTCCAGCGTGTCGCCGTAGGCCAGGTCGAGCAATTGCGCGCGCGAGAAGATGCGCCCGCTTTGCCGTGCCAGCGCCTGCAGCAGGCGGAACTCGCGCGGCGTGAGCGCCACGTGGGCGCCGCGCAGCGTGACCTGCCAGTGCGCCTCGTCCAGCGCCAGCACCGGCGGGCCGGCCGTGGCCGGCGCCTGGGCCATGCCACGCCGCAGCACGGTCTTGACCCGCGCCACCACCTCGCGCGGGGAGAACGGCTTGCAGATGTAGTCGTCCGCGCCCAGCTCCAGACCGATGAGGCGGTCCACCTCCTCGACGCGGGCGGTGAGCATGATGATGGGCTTGTCGGTGTGGCGGCGCGCCTGGCGCAGCACCGACAGGCCGTCGAGCCCCGGTAGCATCACGTCCAGCAGGGTGAGGTCGGGCGGCGTGGGGCCGGTGAGCCGTGCGAGGGCGCGGGGGCCGTCGGCCACGTGCTCGGCCTCGTAGCCGGCGTGGCGCAGGTAGTCGAGCACGATGTGGGCGATGTCGGTCTCGTCCTCGACCACGAGGATGCGCGCTGTCATGAAGGGTTCTCCAGCAAGGGCAGGGTGAGGGTGGTGCGCAGCCCGCCGAGCGGCGAGGGCTGCGCGGTGATGCGGCCGCCGTGCGACTGCACGATGGCGCGGCAGATCGCCAGGCCCAGGCCCGATCCGCCCAGGTCGCCCGTGGCGCGGGCGCGCGACGCCTCGGCGCGGTACAGGCGGTCGAACAGGCGCGGCAGGTCGTGCTCGGCCACGCCGGGCGCGGTGTCGTCGAACTGCAGCACGAGCGAGGGCGCGGGCCCGCTGCGCTCGGTCTGCGCCTGGATTTCCAGCCGGCCGCCGGGATCGGTGTAGCGCACGGTGTTTTCCAGCAGGTTCAGGAACACGCGGTGAAGCTGCTGCGCGTCGCCGCGCACCAGCGGCGGGGGCGACAGGCGGGCGAGCGCGGCCAGCCCGTGCGTGTCCACCGCGAGCTCGGCCTGGTCGAAGCGCGGCTGCATGGAGGCCACGGCCTCGGCCAGCAGCGACAGCGGGTGCACGGGCACGAGCGCGGAGGGCGCGCTGCCCGCGGCGGCATCCAGGCTGGCGCGCAGGTCGCCCACCAGCTGGATGAGCCGCATCACCTGCCGGTGCAGGCGCAGCGCGGTCTTGTCGTCGAACGGGCGCACGCCGTCCTGCACGGCCTCGATCTCGGCGCGCATCGCCGCCAGCGGGGTGCGCAGCTCGTGCGCCACATCGCCGATCCACTGCCGGCGCGAGGCTTCCATGCCGCCCAATTGCTCGGCCATGTCGTTGAAGGTGAGTGCCAGCCGGGCCAGCTCGTCGTCACCGTGCACGGCCACGCGGGTGTCCAGCCGGCCTGCCGCCACGCCGCGCGCGCCGTCCACCAGCGCGCCGATGGGGGCGAGCCAGCGGCGGGCCAGCGCCCAGGACAGCAGCAGCGCGAGCGCCAGGCCGGCAATGCCGGTCCACACCACAAAGCCCAGTTGCCGGGCGATGAAGGCACGGTCGGCCTCGGTCTCCATGTGCGAGGGCGGGCTCAGCACCAGCTCGCCGATGGGGGTGCCGTCACTGCCGCGCAGCGGCAGGCGGGCGGCATCGGGCGTGGGCCGCACGCCGGCCACCAGGCGGCCCTGGGTATCGAGCACGCCGAGCCGCTGCGACAGCATGGAGCCGGGCGGCGGTGGCGGACGGTCGCGGCCATCGGAGGCGGTGCGATCGGGCGAATAGCCATCGGGCGGCGGGCCTTCACCGGGTTCGCCGAAATCGGGCGGCGGCGGTGGTCGCTCCCGAAAGCCACCGCCGCGGCCCTCGTTGCCGGCGGTGGTGTTGTCGCCGCTGCGGCCGTTCGGGCTGGCCGTGCCCTGGGCGCTGCTGCGCAGCGCGGGGCTGTCGCCGGGGCGGCGCATCTCGCGCCACAGCTCGGGCTGGGTGCGCAGCGTCTGCCAGCCGCCATGCAGCAGGTGCATGCGCTGCAGCCGCGCGGCCAGCCAGTCCATGCGGGCCAGCTCGATCTCGGCCACGTACGGGCCCAGCCCGCGCTGCAGCCCCAGGCGCGAGAACCCCACGAAAAGCAGCAGCAGCACGGCCAGCAACAGGGTGAGCGCGAGGAAGGCTTTGCTTTGCAGCGTGAGGCGGGGCATGGGCGGCTGGTCGGGGGTCAGCGGGAGGGGGGCGGGCCGCCAGCGCCTGGAGGGGGGCCGCCGGCGGGCATGGCCACGAGGGTGCCGTTCATTGTGCGGCATGTGCCGGGCAGGGTCTTGCCGTCCGGCATGGTCAGCGTGACCGAGGCGCCCTCGGTCTGGCCCTTGCAGGCGGTGTAGGCCTCGGGCGGTGGGCCGGGGGGCTGACCGCCCGGCCCGCCCTGGGCCAGGGCGCCGCAGGTGAAGGCGGCGAGGGACAGGCCCAGGCAGAGGCCGGCGAGGGTGATGGTCGTATGGCGGGGAGGGTGCATGGTGGCGCGTGCCTTTGTTGCGGAGGGAAGAAGGCCCGGGGCGAGCCCCGGGTCGGCGGGAGGCACCGGGGCAGCCGCCCCGGTGGCGCTCAGGCGGCGATCGAGATCGTGATGGCGGCGGTGTAGCCGCCGCTGCCGTTGCTTTGCATGGTCACCATCTCGAGGTCGGTGCCGTCGCTGAACACGTTGTCGGTGGCGAAGGTGATCGCCGCCAGGTTGGACACGCTGGCGCTGTAGCCCGAATTGGCCGTGTAGATGGAGCGCAGGGTGTCCGTGGGAAACGCGAGCTGGGTGGTCTTGACCTTGTTGCTGGCCGTGGTGGCCACCGACAGGCTGGGATACACCTCCAGGTGCATGTGGGGCATGCGCCCGGCGTAGCAGCCCGGCACGATGGTGGTGAAGGTCACGGTGCCGCTCGCATCGGTGGCCTGCACGCCGCGCAGGTAGTTGGCGGCGATGCTTCGCTCGGTGTAGACCGAGTAGTCACCGCCCTGCGAGCAATGCCACAGGTAGATGGCATAGCCCTGCAGCGCCGCGCAGCTGGCACGCGTGTTGGTGAGCGTGATGGTGATGGTGAGCGGTACGCCGCCCACGGTGGTGGACGCGCCGATGTTGCTGCGGATGTCCTGGCGCACGATGCCGCTGAGCGCGAGCACGTTGTAGTTGGAGTTGCTGGCGTTGGAGCCGTCGGCGGGGTAGGGGCCGGCGGTTTCCTCGGGGACGACGGAGCAGGTGGTGTCCGTGCCGGTTCCCGTTCCGGTGCCAGTTCCCGTACCTGTGCCGGTACCCGTGCCCGTTCCTGTCCCGGTTCCAGTGCCCGTACCGGTGCCCGTACCGGTGCCCGTCCCGGTGCCCGAACTGTCGGCCACGGCGTCGGAGCCGCCTCCGCCGCAGCCCAGCAGGGTGGCGATGCCCAGGGAGCCGATGGTGCCGAGTGCCAGGCGCCGCCGCTTGTCCGCAGTGGACGCTGCGATGTCAGCGGCTGCGGTGGCCAATGGGGTGGATGTGTTCATGGTTCCTCTCCTTTTCCTTCGTTGGGGATGGAGGAACTTTGCAATCCAATTGAGGAGAAATTGAGGCGGTGCGCGCCTTTCTCCCCGTCAGGCGGGTCGGTGCATGGTGCTACTTTTTTAATAGCACCATGCCCTAGTGATCCATGCGCTGGAGGCCTTTTTCGCCTCCAGTGTGGCCGGCCTGCCCCGGCCGGCGCGCCGCTCACGCAGCGGCGAACGCCTGGGCGATGTCCTGCGTCACCGCGAGGAACCGGTCCACATCGGCCGTCGAATGGCAGTGCAGCGGCGAGACGCGCACCGCGCCCGTGAGCCCGAACGACTCCAGCATGCGGCGCGAATACAGGCTGGTGGCCGAGCGCTCGTACACCGTCACGCCGCGTGCGCCGTACTCTCGTACGGCACGGGTGCAGTCCAGGTGCGGAAAACCGATGCCGACGATCAGGTCGCGCCGGGTGAGGTCGGGGTGGTCCAGGAACACCTCCACGCCCGGCATGGCGCGCAGCCCGGGCACTGCGCTGTCGCCGTCGCCGTCGCCGCCGCCGCCGTTCAGCAGGCGCGACAGCAGCGCGCGTTCGTGCAGCTCGATGGCCGCGATGCCGGCTTCGAAGCGCGCCCGCCGGTCGCCAGGGGCCGCATCGCCGGCGGGCCCGCCCTCGGGCGCCTGCGCGCCGAGCCAGCACACGTAGTCCACGATCTCCGTCACCACGGCGAACTGCCAGGGCGCGGTGCTGCCCAGGTCCCAGAAATCGGCGGGCTTGGCCGACAGCTTGTGGTGCGGCAGGGCGGCCGCGCGGTCGGACAGCCAGGCGAAGCCCGAGCCCCGGCAGCCGAAGAACTTGTAGGGCGCGATGTTGATGCCGTCCACCGGCGTCTTCTGCAGGTCGATGAGGCCGTGCGGCGCGTGCTGCACCGCGTCCACCAGGATGTACAGGTCGGGCCGGATGGCGCGGGCCCGGGGCACGATGGCCTCCAGGTCCAGCTTGGCGCCGGAGATGTTGGAGGCGTGGATCACATTGAGCACGCTGGTGCCCTCGTCCACCAGGGCCACGATGGCGTCCACGTCCACGCCGCCGGTGGCGCGGTTGCTGGGCGCCACGCGCAGCTCGCGGCCCATTTCGCGGGCGTAGCGCTCCATGGCGTCGTACGACGAGGGGTGCTCCAGCACGGTGGTGACCATGTTGGTGCCCGGTACGTTCTGCGCCACGGCCCGCACCATCTCGAACATGGCGCCCGAGGCGGTGAGCGCGGCGTACACGCTGCCGCCCGTGGCGTTGAGCAGCAGCCGCACGTCGGCCACGCCGGCGGCCTGGATGTCCTGCAGCTCGCGCGCCGTGGCATGGATGCGCTCGGTGTTGTCCGGCACGGCATCGATCTGCGCGAAGCGCTCCACCGCCGCCTTCAGCCGGAACGAGCCGCCCGCGTTGTCGAAATACAGCCGCTCGTGGCCGTGGTGGTCGCGCTCCACCTGCAGGAAGCGCTCGCGCACTTCGCGCATCAGGGCGTCGGAGAAGAGGCGGCCCTGCGGGCAGGGTGTGGTGTTGCTGTGGCCTGCCATCACACGCCCTTGTTGCTGGGGTTGCGGAAGGCCTCGCGCACGGCGTCGGACATGGGGAAGTTCAGGTTCACGTTGCTCGGCGGGATGGGCTGGGTGAACCAGCGCGCGTACAGCCGCTCCATCTCGCCGGAGCGCATCAGGCCGGTCACCGTCTGGTCCACCAGGGCCTGGAACTGCGGATCGTTCTTGCGCAGCATGATCCCGTAGGGCTCCTGGCGCAGCACCACATCCTTGAGGATGCGGAAGTCGCCCGGGTTGGGCGCGGTGGCGATCAGGCCGGCCAGCTGCACGTCGTCGAGCACGTAGGCGGCGGCGCGGTCGCTTGCCAGCAGCAGGAAGGCATCGGCCGTGTCCTTGCCCGAGATTTCCTGCACCTCCAGGTTCTCGGCGCGCTTGTAGGTGCGCAGCAGCTGGATCGACGTGCTGCCCGCCACGGTGGCCACCGTCTTGCCGGCCAGGTCGGCCAGCGACTGGATGCCGGAGTTCTTCTTCACCGCCACGGTGATGTTGGTCACGAAATGGCTGGGCGCGAAATTCACGTGCTGCTGGCGCACGACCGAATTGGTGGTGGTGGCGCAGTCCAGGTCCACGGTGCCGTTTTGCAGCAGCGGAATGCGATTGAGCGAGTTGAGCAACGTGTACTGCACGCGCAGCGTGGGCAGGCCGAGCTTGGCCTTTACCGCCTCGGCGATCTTCAGGCAGATGTCGTTGGAAAAGCCGATGGGGTCGCCGCTGCCCGTGGGCTTGTACGAAAACGGAATGGAGCTGTCGCGGCTGCCGATGATGAGGGTGCCGCTCTCCTTGATCTTGCGCAGGGTGTCGATCTCCTGGGCGCTGGCCGCGGTGGACAGCAGGGCGGCGCAGACCACCAGGGGCAGGGTGCGGCGCAGGGCGAAGGCAAGGGGGCGGGGCAGGCGGTGCATGGCGGGCTTTCGGGAGAGGGCGCAGGGGACCTCGCGGTGACGAGGGGCTGAAAGGCATTCTCAAAGCGCCGACGCTTTTGAAAAAGCGATTTTTTGTGCTCGAATCGGATGAATAAAAGTGTTCTTAAATCCCCGCCATGATGACCTTCAAGCAACTCGAAGCGCTGTACTGGATCGGCCAGCTCGGCGGCTTCGCGCAGGCGGCCCAGAAGCTGCACACCTCGCAGTCGGCCGTGTCCAAACGGGTGCACGAGCTGGAGCTGCTCTTCGACACGCCGCTGTTCGACCGCAGCCAGCGCACGGCGCGGCTGACCGAAAAGGGCGAGGAGATGTTCGTGCTCGCCCGCAAGCTGCTGCGCCAGCGCGATGCGGCGGTGGAGCAGTTCGGCAAGCCCGGCGTGATCGAGCGGCGCCTGCGCATCGGCGTGACCGAACTCACCGCGATGACCTGGCTGCCCCGGCTGGTCGCCCTGGTGCAGCAGCACTACCCCAAGGTGACGCTGGAGCCCGATGTGGACGGCAGCCTGCCCCTGCGCGACAAGCTGCTGGCCGACGAGCTGGACCTCATCATCGTGCCCGATGCCTTCGCCGATGCGCGCCTGCCGGCCAAGGCCATCGGCCAGGTGGAAAGCGCGTGGATGTGCAAGCCCGGGCTGGTGCCGGCCGGCACGGTGCGGCTGCACGAACTGGCGCGCCACCGCCTGCTGGTGCAGGGCAACGCCTCGGGCACCGGGCGGCTCTACGACGCGTGGATGAAGGAGCGCGGGGTGGAACTGGCCGACGCCATCGTGGTGAGCAACCTCGTCGCGCTCACGGGCCTCACCGTGTCGGGCCTGGGGGTGGCCTACCTGCCCCGGCACTGCCTGGCGCCGCTCATCGCCGCGGGCATGCTGGCCGTGATCGACGTGGTGCCTGCGCTGCCCAGCGTGCCGTACGTGGCCATGCACAAGGGCGAGCACCGCAGCGCGCTGGCCGCCTCGATCATCATGCTGGCGCAGTCGTGCTGCGACTTCACGCGCGCCTTCCAGGCGCAGGCCGATGGCGCGGCGTGACGCCCTCGGGCAGCGCGTGCCCGGGGCCTGCGCGCCGCCTCAGGGCCTGGCCGCGGCGAGCGCCTGCTGGATCCAGCCGTCGAAGGTCTTCTGGTGGGCCTTGATCCAGCCGTCGGTGTGGCGCGCCACGTCGGCCGGCTGGTTCTGGCCGTTCTTCATCGCCAGGTTCTGGGCGTTGATGTCGCCCACGGGCAGCTGCATCACCTCGAACAGGCGCGCGGCGGCGGGGTTCTTCTCGGCGAAGGCCTTGTTGGCCACGATGCGCTGGGTGTTCAGCACGAAGCCGTAGTTCTTGCCGTCGGGCAGGGCGGTGTCCTGTCCGGCCTGCGCGCCCGGCAACGAAGACCGTGGCACCTGCAGCCACACCACGTCCTGGCCCGGGCGCAGCACGCCGCTCACCCAGTAGGGCGTCCAGGTGTAGTAGAGGATGGGCTGGCCCTGCTTGAAGCGCGCGATGGTGTCGGCGATCAGCGCCGAGTAGCTGCCCTGCACGTGCGTGACCGTGGCGCCCAGGCCGAAGGCCTTCAACTGGTGCTCGATCACGCCCTCGCAGCCCCAGCCGGGATTGCAGCCCGTGAGGTCGGCCTTGCCGTCGCCGTTGGTGTCGAAGAGCTTGGCGAGCTTGGGGTCCTTGAGCTGGTCGATGTGGGTGATGCGGTACTTCTCGGCCGTCTTGCGGTCGATCAGGTAGCCCTGCGCGGCGTTCTGCGAATAGGTGCCTTGGCGCCACAGCTTGGCATCGCCGCCGGCGTTCTTGTAGAAGTCCGCGTGCAGTGGGTCCCAGTGGTCCGCCATGAAGGTGGCGTCGCCGTTGGCGATCGCCACGTGGGCGGTGGCGTACTCGATCTCCTTGATGGGCTGCACGTCGTAGCCCAGCTTTTGCAGCGCGCGGCCGACCAGCAGGGTCTGGAAGGTTTCTTCCGCGATGGAGCTTTGCAGCGGCTGCACGCGCACGCCCTGGCCCGGCAGGGGTTGCGCAGCGGCGGTGCCGGCCAGGCCGACGGCCAGCGCGCTGGCGGCCAGCCAGGTGCGGGCGAGGGAGCGCGAGGGGCGGAGGGAAGGGGTGATGCAGGTCATGTGGTTGTCCTTGTTTCTGAAAGGGGATGGGCGGGGCTCAGCGGCCGGCGGTGGCCCATTGCGGGGCGGCACTGGAGCCGCCTTGCGCGCTAGGCGAGGGCGATGCCGCATCGGCTGCGGGGGCCGCCGGGGCGGCGTGGTCGCGCCGCGCGGCGAGGCGCCACACCAGGCCGGCCGGGCCGGTCTGCCACCAGTGGCGCACGCCGCGGCGCGGCTGGCCCATGGACTGGGTGATGCGGTCCAGCGTGATGGCCAGCAGCACGATGCCCAGGCCACCCACGGTCGCCAGGCCCATGTCCAGCCGGCCGATGCCGCGCAGCACCATCTGGCCCAGGCCGCCCACGGCGATCATCGAGGCGATCACCACCATCGACAGCGACAGCATCAGCGACTGGTTGATGCCCGCCATGATGGACGGCATGGCCAGCGGCAGCTGCACCTTGGCCAGCAACTGCAGCGGCGAGGCCCCGTAGGCCCGCGCGGCCTCGATCAGGTCGGGCCGCACCTGGCGGATGCCCAGATTGGTCAGGCGCACCAGCGGCGGCAGCGCGAACACGATGGTCACCACCACGCCCGGCACGTTGCCGATGCCGAACAGCATCACCACCGGCACCAGGTACACGAAGGCCGGCGTGGTCTGCATGGCATCGAGCACCGGCCGCATCACGCGCTGGGCCCGGTCGCTGCTGGCCAGCAGGATGCCCAACGGCAGCCCGATGACCAGGCAGAAGGCCAGCGAGGTCAGCACCAGCGACAGCGTCACCATGGCCTCGGGCCAGATGCCCAGCATGGCCACGAGCAGCAGCGAAACCACCGTGCCCACGGCCAGCGCGCGCCCCGCGAACTGCCAGGCGAGCACGCCGATCAGCGCGATCATGGCCAGCGTGGGCACGCTGGTGAGCAGGCCCTCCACCCAGGCCAGCGTGCCGTCGATGGGCGCGCGCACGGTCTGGAAGAACGGCCGGAAATGCGCCACCACCCACGACAGGCCGTGGTTGATCCACGACTCCACCGGCAGGCTGCCGTCCCACAGCTGGTGCAGGTGAAAGCCGCCGGCCGTGGGGTCGAAGCCCGTGGCGGCATCGCCGGGCGTGGCGCTGGCGGGGGCGTTAAGCCAGTCGGTGTTGCCCGCATCGCTGGGTGCGGTGGACGCGGCCCAGGGATCGGCCACCGCCTCGGGGGCGGGGGCTTGCTGCGCTGCGGCGGCGGGGCTGTCCCAGGGCGAGGCCGAAGCCGCAGGCGGTGCCTCCGCGGCCGGCGTCCAGGGGGTGGACTCGCCGGCCGTGGGGTTGGTGGTGGAATCGAGCGCTGGGGCGGTGGACTGGGTCATGCCGGGCTCCTTTCGGATGGTTCATTGGCGGGCGGATTGGCGATGGCGGGTGCGGGCGCGGGCGGCAACGGGTCCGGCGGCACGGGCGGCGTGTCGCGGTCGAGAAAGCGCAGCAGCGTGGTCTTGCTGATCGCGCCGCGAAAGCGGCCGCCGTCCTCCACCACCGGCAGCGGGCAGGGCGCCTGCGCCACCTGGCCGAACAGGTCCGCCACCGGCGCATCCACGGGAATGGGCACCACGCCGTCCAGATAGGCGTGCTGCAGGCCCAGCGGGCCCACGTGGC
Organism: Acidovorax sp. SUPP2825; assembly: GCF_030158995.1. Taxonomy (NCBI): domain Bacteria; kingdom Pseudomonadati; phylum Pseudomonadota; class Betaproteobacteria; order Burkholderiales; family Comamonadaceae; genus Acidovorax; species Acidovorax sp. SUPP2825. Next base: position 41,661 of record NZ_BQXK01000009.1, read on the forward strand.
CCTGGAGCGCTGCGCGCAGCGAGTCGGCCGAGACCGTGCCCAGGTACATCCGCGCCGGGCTCACCACGTAGGCGAAGTCGCGGTCCTGCTCCTCCAGCTGCTGCAGCGCGGCGCGCGAGCCCCGGTCGCGCTGCTCCGACACCACGGTGAGCGGGCGCCGGGCGATGTCGCCGGCCTTGAAGACGGCCGCCGCGTCCACGCCGCGCACGAAGCTGCGCACGTAGTCGTTGGCCGGGTTGCGCAGGATCTCGTCGGGCGTGCCCACCTGCACCACGTAGCCGTCCTTCATGATCGCGATGCGGTCGCCGATGCGCATGGCCTCGTCCAGGTCGTGCGAGATGAAGACGATGGTGCGGCGCTGGATCTGCTGCAGGCGCAGCAGCTCGCTCTGCATCTCGGTGCGGATGATCGGGTCCAGCGCGGAGAACGCCTCGTCCATCAGCAGGATGGACGGGTCCGACGCCAGCGCCCGGGCCAGGCCCACGCGCTGCTGCATGCCGCCCGACAGCTCGTCCGGGTAGCTCTCGGCCCAGCCGGCCAGGCCCACCTGCTCCAGCGCCAGTGCGGCCTGGCGCTGGCGCTCGGGCCGGGCCACGCCCGCCAGTTCGAGGCCGAACGCGGTGTTGTCCAGCACCGTGAGATGGGGCATCAGCGCGAACGACTGGAACACCATGCTGATGTCCTTGCGGCGCAGCGCGCGCAGTTGCCGGTCGGACAGCGCGTTGATGTCCTGGCCGTCCACCAGGATGCGGCCCGCCGTGGGCTCGATCAGCCGGTTGAGCATGCGCACCAGGGTCGACTTGCCCGAGCCCGACAGCCCCATCACGACGAAGATCTCGCCCGCCTCGATGGTGAAGCTGGCGTCGAACACGCCGATGGAATGGCCGGTGCGCGCCAGGATGTCCTGCTTGCTCAGGCCCTGGCTGGCGAGTTCGAGCGCGGCTTGCGGCGCATCGCCGAAAACCTTGAACACATGTTCGATGGTGATTTGTTTGGCCACGGTGTGGGTCCTCCCTCGGTTGGAACGGGTTGAACACGCCCCGGCCGCCCGAAGACGGGCGGGGCTGCGAAGGCCTGGGCATTCGAGACCCTGATGCGGCAGCCGAACCCGGACGCCCAGGGCGCGCGGGAACAGCAGCGAAAGGGTGGGCACCGAGGTGACCGGGATCGGCCCGAATGGCACGCGAGGCGGTGCGCAAGGGCCTGGGGCGTGCCGGGAGAGGTCGGTCGGAGGACTCCCGGGGATCACGCGGCGCCGAGCCCGATGAACGGGCGGGTGCCTTGGGGCATCAGGGCCGAATGGTTCGGCCATGGGCCAGGGTGGCAGCGACCGGGCCTGGGGCCGGGCCGCCGTCTTCCTGACGGGATCCGCTCCGGTGAAAACGCCGCGTTGCGGGCCGGAAAGAGCGGATTACCTGCATCGCAGGTTGTAAAACACTCCAAAAGTATAGTTATTGGGTGTTTTTGTGTCAAAAGACCCGGGTTTGCCCGATGTGTTAATCGCGGGCGCAGCAGCGGAGCGCGGTGGATGCCGGTTTGCTATGTTTTTAATAGCATTCAGGCCAATGAGTACTATGGCAAGAGCCCCGAAAGACCCCTGTTTCGGGGCCTTGCCGGGGCTCGGTGGGAGAGGGCGTGGGCGCTCAGTGCTTTTCGTGCGAAACGTTCAGCAATTTGTCAGTGTAGGCAATGGCGATGGCGCTCAGCAGGAACACCACGTGGATGATCGTCTGCCACATCAGCACCTTCTCGTCGTAGTTGGCGGCGTTGATGAAGGTCTTGAGCAGGTGGATGGAACTGATACCGATGATCGACAGGCCCAGCTTGACCTTGAGCACCGAGGCGTTCACGTGGCCCAGCCATTCCGGCTGGTCGGGGTGGCTTTGCAGGTTGAGCCGGCTCACGAAGGTCTCGTAGCCGCCCACGATCACCATGATGAGCAGGTTGGAGATCATCACCACGTCGATGAGCGCCAGCACGACCAGCATGATCACCGTCTCGTTGAGCGCCGTGACCTCCACGCCCGGCTTGTAGCCGATGCTGGTGACCAGCGACTGCAGCGCGCCCTGGTGGCCGAACGCGGCCTCGATCAGGTGCCACAGCTCCACGAGAAAGTGCCACACGTACAGGCCCTGGGCGGCGATCAGTCCCAGGTAGAGCGGCAGTTGCAGCCAGCGGCTGGCGAAGATCAGCGAGGCCAGCGGGGTGAGGGACTTGCTGCCGTTGCGGGAAGCGGGGGGTTGCGGGAAGGCCATGGGAGGGTTTTCTTGAAAATCGCTAGAAATGAAACTCGCGCGATTCTAGAAGCACCGGCCGCTTGCCTTGTGACAGAAACCCGCCGCCTGCACAGGCGTAGCATCGGAGCCTTTGGCGGCCGCCGGCATCCGTCAGTGGCATGTAAGTGCGGCCCCCGAAAGTACCGCCAAATTATGTTGACTCCAGGAGACAAAACCCATGAGTGCGTCCTCGTCCACGATTGAATCCGTGCTGGTGGAAAACCGCGTTTTCCCACCCTCCGAAGCCCTGCAGAAGGCCGCGCGCATTTCCGGCATGGCCGGCTACGACGCGCTGTGCGCCGAGGCCGAGCAGGATTTCGAAGGCTTCTGGGCCCGCCTGGCGCGCGAGAACCTGCAGTGGGACAAGCCCTTCACGCGCACGCTCGACGCCTCCAAGGCGCCGTTCTACGAATGGTTCGCCGACGGCCAGTTGAACGCCAGCGCCAACTGCCTGGACCGGCACATCGGCACCCCGGTCGAAAACAAGACCGCCATCATTTTCGAAGCCGACGACGGCACCGTCACCCAGGTCACCTACAAGGAACTGCTGGCCCGCGTGGGGCAGTTCGCCAACGCGCTCAAGGCCAACGGCGTGCAGCAGGGCGACCGCGTGCTCATCTACATGCCCATGACGGTCGAGGGCGTGATCGCCATGCAGGCGTGCGCGCGCATCGGCGCCACGCACAGCGTGGTGTTCGGGGGCTTTTCGGCCAAGGCGCTGCAGGAGCGGATCATCGACGCGGGCGCGGTGGCCGTCATCACCGCCAACTACCAGATGCGCGGCGGCAAGGAACTGCCGCTCAAGGCCATCGTGGACGAAGCCCTGGCGATGGGCGGCTGCGACACCATCCGCAGCATCCTCGTGTACCAGCGCACGGCCACCGCCTGCGCCATGGTGGCGGGCCGCGACAAGACCTTCGCCGAAGCGCTGCAGGGCCAGAGCAGCGACTGCCCGCCGGTGCCCGTGGGCGCCGAGCACCCGCTGTTCATCCTGTACACCAGCGGCTCCACCGGTAAGCCCAAAGGCGTGCAGCACGCCACCGGCGGCTACCTGCTGTGGGCCAAGCTCACCATGGACTGGACGTTCGACCTGCGCCCGGACGACGTGTTCTGGTGCACGGCCGACATCGGCTGGATCACCGGCCACACCTACGTGGCCTACGGACCGCTGGCTGCGGGCGCCACGCAGATCATCTTCGAGGGCATTCCCACCTTCCCGAACGCCGGCCGCTTCTGGCAGATGATCGAGCGCCACCGCTGCACGATCTTCTACACCGCGCCCACGGCGATCCGCTCGCTCATCAAGGCGGCCGAAGGCGATGCCGCCGTGCATCCCGCACGCTCCGACCTGTCGAGCCTGCGCATCCTGGGCAGCGTGGGCGAGCCCATCAACCCCGAGGCCTGGATGTGGTACCACAAGAACGTGGGCGGCGAGCGCTGCCCCATCGTGGACACCTTCTGGCAGACCGAGACCGGCGGCCACGTCATCACCCCGCTGCCGGGCGCGACGCCGCTGGTGCCGGGCAGCTGCACCTTGCCGCTGCCGGGCATCGCGGCCGCCATCGTGGACGAGGTGGGCAACGACATCGCCAACGGCACGGGCGGCATCCTGGTCATCAAGAAGCCCTGGCCCAGCATGATCCGCACCATCTGGAACGACCCCGAGCGCTTCAAGAAAAGCTACTTCCCCGAAGAGCTCAAGGGCTACTACCTGGCGGGCGACGGCGCGGTGCGCAGCGCCGACCGCGGCTACTTCCGCATCACGGGCCGCATCGACGACGTGCTGAACGTCTCGGGCCACCGCATGGGCACGATGGAGATCGAATCGGCCCTGGTGTCCAAGACCGATCTGGTCGCCGAGGCCGCCGTCGTGGGCCGGCCCGACGACGTGACGGGCGAGGCGATCTGCGCCTTCGTCGTGCTCAAGCGCTCACGCCCCACCGGCGACGAGGCCAAGGCCATCGCCAAGGAACTGCGCGACTGGGTTGCCAAGGAGATCGGCCCCATCGCCAAGCCCAAGGACATCCGCTTCGGCGACAACCTGCCCAAGACCCGCAGCGGCAAGATCATGCGCCGCCTGCTGCGCTCCATCGCCAAGGGCGAACAGATCACGCAGGACACGAGCACATTGGAGAATCCGGCCATTCTGGATCAGTTGTCGCAGACCAACTGATCAGAAAGCGCCATCGGCGCGCAGCGGAGCTGCTGCCGGATTCGGGGAGCACTCATGCCGCGCGGCGGCGTGATGTGCTCACCAAAACCCTGCGATCCTGGATCTATTGGCTGAAACCAATGGATCCAGGGGGCCGCCGCAAGGTGGCCCGGCGCGAAGCGCTTCGCAGGGTTTGACGGCACTCATATCGCCCCAGGCGATGTGAGTGACGGCAAAATCCCTCATCTCGGTCACTAGCGCCAATCGACGGGCCTAAAAGCGCCGATGGCACGCAGACATTCTTTCAGACGTGGGTTTCTGTCCCATCAACACCACCGTACTTTCCCGTCCGGTGGTTTTTTCACGCCCGCCCCGCACTGTAGGACAGTGCCGGTTTCAATTTCCAGCCAGCGATAACCGCCCCCGCACAGGTTAAAAACGTCCCCCAACCGCGCCTGCCAGGCTGCGGATTTCGACACCTTCCGGGAGATTGACATGAATTTCAGAACCATCGCGCTGCTGCTCATCGTGGCCGCCATGGCCGTGCTGGCCGCGCTCAACTGGACCACGCTGGCCACCCCATCCGTCATCTCGCTGGGGTTGACCTCCTTCGAGGCCCCGCTGGGCCTGCTCATGCTGGGGCTGACCGTGTTGTTGGGCATTTTCTTCATCGCCTACGTGCTGTCGCTGCAAGGCTCGGTGCTGCTGGAGACCCGCCGCCACGCCAAGGAAATGACGGCCCAGCGCGACCTGGCCGACAAGGCCGAAGCCTCCCGCTTCACCGAACTGCGCGCGTTTCTCGAAAACCAGAACCTGCAGTCCCATTCCGCCCTGATCGCGCGCATCGATGCGCTGGAACTGCACCTGGCCCAGCGCGCCCAGGAATCGGACAACACCACAGCGGCCTACGTGGGCCAACTCGAACACCAGCTGCGCGGCACGCCCCCGCGCGTCGATTCCCGCATCGACCCGATCTGAGGTGGTGATGCGTCGGCGGCACAGCTTGCCTGCCGACCCTCCAAAACGAACGCCGCGCTGCACGGGAGCCCGTGCAGCGCGGCGTTTGCGTTGGCGTTGATCGGCAGCGCGATGGATGGATTTACTTCAGCGACAGCACCCAGGCGGCCAGCTTCTTGGCGTCGGCATCGTTCACCTGGGCATTCGCCGGCATGGGCACCGGGCCCCACACGCCCGATCCGCCCTTCATGATCTTGGCAGCCAGCTTGTCCACCGCATCCTTCTGGCCGGCGTATTTGGCGGCCACATCCTTGTACGACGGGCCCACCAGCTTCTTGTCCACCGCATGGCAGGCCATGCAGTTTTTCGAGGTGGCGAGGGCCTGGTCGGCCAGGGCCGGCACGGCCACCGACAGGGCCATCGCGAGGGTGATCAGGGTGCGCTTCATCGGGGGTTTCCTGTGGGTTGTGGGTTAGTATCCGGCTCAATGAAATTGTAGTGGCGGGGGTTGACCCCCGGCACGTAAAGTCCGTACCGCACAGGAGATCACCATGTACGCGCTGGGTCTGGGAGTGCTTCTTGTGCTGCTCAAATACCTTGAGATCGGGCCCGTGGCCCTGTGGTCGTGGTGGTGGGTTCTGTCCCCCTTCGCCGTGGCCTTTGTCTGGTGGGCCTGGGCCGACGCCACCGGCTATACCAAGCGCCGCGCGATGGAACGGATGGACCAGCGCAAGCAGGACCGCATCAACAAGAACAAGGAAGCCCTGGGCATCCAGCCGCGCAACCGCCGCTGAACGCACCGCCCCGATCGGCACCGATCCCTCCAACCAAAAGCCCGCGCGCCTGACCGGCCGCGGGCTTTGTCATTTGCAATGGCCGGCGCGCGGCCGGCCTGGATCAGTAGGCGTCCAGCACCGCGCCCTTGCTGGCGCTGGCGGCATTGAAGGCGAACTTGGCCTGCACGCCGCGCGTGTAGCGCGGAGCGGGGGGCGTCCAGCCTTCGCGGCGGCGGGCCAGTTCGGCCTCGGGCACATTCAGTTCCAGCCGCAGCGTGTGCGCGTCGATGGTGATGGAATCGCCTTCGTTCACGAACGCGATGGTGCCGCCCGCCGCCGCTTCCGGCGCCACGTGGCCCACGACCATGCCCCAGGTGCCGCCGGAGAAGCGCCCGTCGGTGATGAGGCCCACGCTCTCGCCCAGGCCCGCACCGATCAGCGCGCCCGTGGGTGCCAGCATCTCGGGCATGCCGGGGCCGCCCTTGGGGCCCAGGTAGCGCAGCACCATCACGTCGCCCGCCACGATCTTGCCGTCCAGGATGGCCTTCAGGGCCGACTGCTCGTCGTCGAACACGCGCGCCGGGCCGGTGATGACGGGGTTCTTCAGGCCCGTGATCTTGGCGACCGCGCCCTCGGGGCTCAGGTTGCCCTTGAGGATGGCCAGGTGGCCCTGCTCGTACATGGGCCGGTCGATGGGGCGGATCACGTCCTGGTCGGCGCGGGGCGCGTCCGGCACGTCCTTCAGCACCTCGGCGATGGTCTTGCCTTCGATGGTGAGGCAGTCGCCGTGCAGCAGGCCGGCGTTCAGCAGCACCTTCATGACCTGCGGAATGCCGCCGGCCTGGTGCAGGTCCACGGCCAGGTACTTGCCGCTGGGCTTGAGGTCGCACAGCACGGGCGTCTTCTGGCGCACGCGCTCGAAGTCGTCGATGGACCATTCCACGCCGGCCGCGTGCGCGATGGCCAGGAAGTGCAGCACCGCGTTGGTCGAGCCGCCGGTGGCCATGATGACGGCCACGGCGTTCTCGATGGACTTCTTGGTCACGATGTCGCTCGGGCGGATGTCCTTCTTGATCGCCTCGATCAGCACCTTGGCTGATTCCTTGGCCGAGTTCTGCTTCTCGTCGTGCGGGTTGGCCATGGTGCTGGAGTAGGGCAGGCTGATGCCCAGCGCCTCGAACGCGCTGGACATGGTGTTGGCCGTGTACATGCCGCCGCACGAGCCGGTGCCGGGAATGGCGCGCTTTTCGATCTCCTTGAGGTCGAAGTCGCTCAGGTTGCCGGCGGCGTTCTGGCCCACGGCCTCGAACACGCTCACGATGTTCAGGTCCTGGCCCTTGTACTTGCCCGGCAGGATGGTGCCGCCGTACACATAGATGGCCGGGACGTTGGCGCGCAGCATGCCCATCAGGCCGCCGGGCATGTTCTTGTCGCAGCCGCCCACGACGACCACGCCGTCCATCCACTGGCCCTGCACGCAGGTCTCGATGCAGTCGCTGATGACCTCGCGGCTCACCAGGCTGTACTTCATGCCTTCGGTGCCCATGGCCATGCCGTCGCTGATGGTGGGGGTGCCGAACACCTGGGCATTGCCGCCCGCCTCTTCGATGCCCTGGATGGCCGCATCGGCCAGCTTCTGCAGACCCGAGTTGCACGGCGTGATCGTGCTGTGCCCGTTGGCCACGCCCACCATGGGCTTCTTGAAGTCGCCTTCTTCGTAGCCCATCGCGTAGTACATCGAGCGGTTGGGCGCGCGCGATTTGCCTTCGGTGATGTTGGCGCTGCGGCGGTTGATCTGCAGGGGTTTGTTTTCCATGGGGCGTCCTTCGTGGGAGGAAATTTCGTGTCGCCGGGCCGGCCTCGGGTGGGCGGGCGGCTTTTGGGGCAGCGCGGAGTATGCGCTGTTTGATTGATTGGTTCCAATCCGTTTTCAAGAGGTCATTGATATGCTTGGCATATGAATGACGCATTGATCGAGCTGCGCGTGTGGCGCCAGTTCCTGGCCGTGGCGGAAGAGCTGCACTTCGGCCGCGCCGCGCAGCGCCTGCACATGACCCAGCCCCCGCTCACCCAGGCGATCGCCCAGCTGGAGCGCGCACTGGGCCTGTTGCTGTTCGACCGCACGCGCCGCCGCGTCGCACTCACGCCGGCCGGCGAGGCGCTGCTGCCCGACGTGCGCGAGGTGCTGGCGCGTGCCCAGGCCCTGCCGGCGCGCGCCCGGGCCGCGGCGCAGGGCGAGGTCGGGCACATCCGGCTGGCCTTCGTGTCCACCGTGGGCTTCGAGCAGTTGCCCGCCTGGGTGCGCGCCTTTCGCAGCGCCTGCCCGCAGGTGTCGCTGGAACTGGTCGAGGCCACGGGCGACGTGCAGCTGCAGTTGCTGGAGCGCGGGGAGATCGATGCCGGCCTGCTGCTGCATTCGCCGCAGTTCGCCCCGCCGGGCCTGGCCGGCCTGCGTGTGGCGCGCGAGCCGCTGGTGCTGGCGCTGCCGGCGGCGCACCCGCTGGCGGTGCAGGCGAAAGCCCCACCGCTGGCTGCCGTGCTGGCCGAGCCGCTGGTGATCTTTCCACGCCGCATCCTGCCTTCGGTGTACGACGCGATCTTCGCGCTCTACCACGCGGCCGGGCATTCACCGCAGGTGGCGCAGGAAGCCATCCAGATGCAGACCATCGTCAACCTGGTGGCGGCCGGCCTGGGGCTGGCCTTCGTGCCGCAGAGCGTGATGCAGTTCCAGCGCACCGGCGTGGTCTACCGCCGCGTGGCCACACCGCCCCGCCGGCCGGGGCCGGCGCTGCCCGAGTGCGAAACCCGGCTGGTGTGGAACGCCCCCGCGGCCGGGCCGGCCCTGCTGCGCTTCGTGGCCTTTGTGCAGGCGCTCCAGGGCACGGCGCCGGGCGAAGGAGCGGATCGGTCGAGTGGGGATGGTTTGCTATTAAATAGATAGCTGCCCGGGTAATGAAAACACCGGCGTGGGGCTTGAAAGGCTTGGAAAAAACAAAAGCGCGCACACCGCCCTGGCGTGCGCGCCTTGGCCGGGCGCAGGATCAGTCCGCGGAGGCCGATTGTGTTTGCAGGTAGTTCTGCAGGCCGACCTTGTCGATCAGGCCGATCTGCTTTTCCAGCCAGTAGGCGTGGTCTTCCTCGGTGTCGCGCAACTGGGCGAGCAGCAGGTCGCGGCTCACGTAGTCCCGCACGCTTTCGCACAGGGCCATGCCTTGCTGCAGCGCGGCGCGCACTTCGTATTCGGTGGCCAGGTCCTTGCGCAGCATCTCGGGCACGGTGGTGCCGGGGGTGAATTCCTTCGGACGCATGTCAGGCATGCCGCCCAGGAAGAGAATGCGCCGCAGCAGCGCGTCGGCGTGCTGGGTCTCTTCCTGCATCTCATGGTCGATCCGCGTGTAGAGCTTCACGAAGCCCTGGTCTTCGTAGAGGCGCGAATGGATGAAGTATTGATCGCGCGCGGCCAGTTCGCCGCGCAGCAGGTCCTTGAAATAATCGATGACCTGTGGGTTTCCCTGCATGTGTTTTCCTTGGAATCAGGGCAGGAGTATCGCGCGGCCGCCCGGCCCGCGGGTGAATGCCCCCCGGCCGGCGCTCTGCATGCGTACCGGGATCAGAAGCGTTCGCGTTGGCGGGGCTTTTCGGCAGGCCCGGGGCGCTGGGCCTGCACCACAATACGGTGGGTTCAGACGTGGGGAGTCATCACTGAATGAGAAGCCTGAAGCACCGCCCGCCCGCACCTTCGCACGCATGCCGAGCACCATGACACTGCCGGGCATCTTGCGGCGCACACTGCGGCACCTTGGCGCGGCCTGCTGGCTCACGGCCGGCATGGCTGCCCACGTCGGCGCGACCGGCGCATACGCCCTGGACTGGCCCCATGCGGGCGAAGCGCTCACCTATCGCTCCTGCGGCTGCGCCGACGCGTGCTGGGTGGCCGAGGTCCGGGACCGGCGCACGAAAGCCTTGAAGGCTCGGCTGCGGTGCGACTGCGAGACGCTTCACTACCAGCAGGCCTCTGCCGGGCCACGCGAATCGGTGGTGGGCGCTTGCGAACCCATCAATGGCAGCGAGCGCAAACCCGAGGCCCTGCGCGAACGGCTGGAGCTTTTGCTGAATCCCAAGCCCGCAAGGCCGGAGTAGGCCGGATCCTGTTCCATCGCTGAACGATGCGGGCGGTGCGGGCCACAGGCGCGCGCACCGCCGGATTGGCGGCGCCTCCATGGGGCTGCCGGTTCGGTATTTGCGCGAATGCTGCGCACCAAGGGCGGGGGATTTTCCGCCGCGTCTTAAGGTGTGTGGTTTGCGCATCGCAGGTCGCCCGATGAAGCCCTCGTCCATTGAATCGTCGTCACGGCGCCGCGCCTCCGTCGAACCGCGGGAAGGAGGGAGGGACGGGGCGGGCGGTGCCGGCGCCACCCGCTCGCCGGCATTGCGTCGGCCCACTCTCGGCCGCCCACCTGACATGCCTGCGCGGGCCGGTGCCCGTGGTTCGCGCCTTGCCCCCTCTGCGCCTCGGCAGGCTTTTGCCTTGGAGCCCCGTGGGCCGGCGATGGACCGGCTGAGAATGTCGGAAACGGCCGCGAGGGTCCTGGCCGAGCCCGGCGCGGACCGCATGATGTCGCCGTCACTCAGGATGTCGTCGGCGTTCAGGGTGGACATCGGGCCACCGATCCCCGAAAGCAAAACCCTGCAAAGGGCCATGCTCGAGGATTTTTTGAGGGATTGGGCGGGCCCGCAGACGGTGAAAGACCGCATTCTCAAGGCGCATCGAAAGGATGACTTTGTCTTGAATCTCGACAAGGCCGATCTGAACAGCCTGCCGCAGGGACTCTTTCTGCTGCCCCACCTGGGCCACATCAGCTTGAATCGCAATCCCTTGCTTCGGGAGTTGCCGTCCGATCTCGCCCACGCGCCAGGATTGTTGCGGATCCAGGCCAATGACTGCGATCTGCAGTGCTTGCCGGAGAACCTGGGTCAGGCCGCGAAGCTGGTGGTGCTGGAGGTCGGCAACAACCGGGGATTGACGGCCTTGCCCGAGTCGATGTCGGCGTTGACGGAGCTGCAGGTGCTGCAGGCGCAGGACTGCGATCTGGTTCGCCTGCCCAGGGGCGGGCTGGGGCCCGCCGTCAAGGACATCGACCTTGGCAACAATCCCCGTTTGACCGGGTTGCCCGATGCCATCGACCAAAGCCCCCGCATCGAGCGCCTGATGCTGAACCAATGCGCCCTGTCACGCCTTCCGTCCGCCGTGGGGCATCTGCCGAGGCTGAATGCCCTGGACGTGAGCGGCAATCCGGGCCTGCAGCACCTTCCCGAGGGCATCGACTTCAAGCACGTGCACATCGCCACCCGCGGCACCCAGATCCGGCTGATGGACAGGGTGCTGAGCCAGCCGCTCGATCCGCAGGTCCGTGCAGCGCAGGAAGGCCGGGTCCAGCAAGTTCGGGCGCGCTGGAGCGCCGTCCGGGAAAGGCTGGAGGCGGGCGGGCTTGGTGCAGCGCAGCAGGCCCAGGCGGCTCGCCTGGAGATCGACCGGGCCCGGATGGGGTTGTCCAGCACCGTGGAGTCCATGCCGTTGGCGGGCGACAACTGGAATGCGGCCGATCGCCAGGTCCGGGAATGGATCGCGCAGAACGAGCCGCTGGACACAGAGCACCTCAAGCGGCTCAATGCCCTGCTGGGGCAGGGCACCTGGCCCTTCGACGACCCCGAGGCCTTCGAAAAATTCGGAGCCCGGTTCGGCGCGTTCCGCCGGCAGTCGACCGGTTTTTCCCAGGGGCAGGCGGGGGCTGCGGTCGTCGATGAGCGAGAGGTCGGCGCGGAAATGGCGCACTTCGACGATTGGTTCGAAGCGGCCGGCAGGCGCGTCGAGCGCGGCGAGTCCAGTCCGGCGGAATGGGCCGCTGCCACGGTTCAGCGCCTGATCAGCATTCACCCGTTTCCGGATGCCAATGGCCGCACGGCACGGCTGGCGGGCGACTGGGTCTTGATGGGCCAGGGCCTCCCCCCGACCAGCAGCCCGAAGCAGTTGATCGCCGTGTTCTCCAGCGGGCGCAATCCCGTGGGCCCCGAAGATGCGCTGGCGTTGACCGTCGAAGGCATGGCCAGAACCGTCGAGGTGTATGAAAGGCACCTGGGCCTGGAGCCCCGGGCCGAGGGGCATGCCAGCGGCGCGGCGCACTGACCGGTGCATTGGCCATCGGCCGGCCGCCCTGCCGCGTCAGAAGTCGATGGCCGCCGACAGCATCAGCGTGCGTGGCGCGCCCACGGTCACGTAGTTGCTGACCACCCAGTAGTTCTTGTCGAACGCGTTTTCCAGGCTGGCGCGCAGCACCACGGGCTTGCCGGAGACCTTGGTGGCGTAGCGGGCGCCGATGTCCAGGCGCGTCCAGTTGCCCACGCGCAGGCGGTTGGCTGCGTCGGCATAGACCGGCGAGGTGTGGATGACGCGGCCGTTCAGGCTCAGGCCCTGCACCCAGGGCGTGTCCCAGTCCAGGCCCAGGTTGAAGGTGCGGTCCGGCACGCCGGCGGCGTTGTTGCCCTGGTTCAGGCCGCCCGCGGTGCGCGTGAGCTTGGCGTCGTTGAAGGCGGCGCTGGCCATCAGGCGCAGGCCGCGCTGGACTTCGCCGTAGGCCGTCAGCTCCAGGCCGCGGTTGCGTTGCTCGCCACCGAAGCTGTACACGTTGGTGACCGGGTCGGTGACCGCGCCGGGCTTCTTGATCTGGTAGATGGCGGCCTGGGTCGTGAGCTGGCCCCAGTCCACTTTCACGCCCACTTCGTGCTGCTTGGATTTTTGCGGGGCGAAGGTCTCGCCGGCATTGGCGGTGGTGACCCCGGCGGTGGCGCCGCGGGTGAGGCCCGCGGTGTAGTTGGCATAGACCGAGATGTTCCTCGCGGGCTTGAACACCACACCCGCCAGCGGCGTCACGGCGCTCTTGTCGTAGCGGCTGGTGGAGACGCCGGTGGTGGGCGTGAAGTTTTCCTGCTCCATGGTCTGGTGGCGCAGGCCCAGGGTCACCAGCAGGCGGTCGTCGAGGAAGGCCATGGTGTCGGCCAGCGCCAGGCTCGACTGGTCGGTGACCGAGCTCTTGCCGGGTGCGCCGCGCGCCACGGTCATGGCGGGCAGGGGCGAGGGGTTGTACAGGTTGGAGGCGTTGGTCGTGGCCGAGGTGGCGTAGAAGTAGCCCGTTTCCTGGTTCAGGTAGTTCGCGCCCAGGGCCAGCGTGTGGCCGACGCTGCCGGTCTTGAAGCGCGTGCGCAGGCCGACGTCGGCTGCCTTGGACTTCGTGTACTGGTCGTAGTAGGCGTTCGACACCCGGAAGTTGCCCAGCGCGTCGGGCCGGCCGCTGGGGAAGGTCTGCTCGTAGTCCATGTCCATGTAGCCCAGGCTGCCGTAGACGGTGGTGCGGTCGTTCAGGTCGTGCTCCAGTCGCGACATGACCGTCTTCACGTTGTCCTGCAGCTTCGTGCCGGGGTAGAAGTTGAGCCGCGCGTCGGGCACGGCCGGCACCGAGGTGGCCGTGCCGGCGAAGTTGATCTGGGGCCGGAATTCCTTGGTTTCGCCGCGCGTGGCGAAGGCGTCCAGCGACCAGCGCGTGCGGGCGCCGGCGTAGTCCAGGCCGACCGAGCCGAGGCCCAGGTTCTGCTTTCCGCCGTCGATGTTGCCCTCGCCGCCGCGCACCAGGCCGTTCACGCGCACGCCCCACTGGTTGTCTTCGCCGAAGCGGCGGCCCACGTCCAGGTGGGTGCCGAACTGCGCCTTGCCCATGTAGGTGGTGGTCAGCCGCGTGAGCGGCACGTCCGCCGCGCGCTTGGTCACCACGTTGATGCTGCCGCCGACGCTGCCGCTCGGGCCCACGCCATTGGTCAGCGCGCCGGGGCCCTTGAGCACTTCGACGCGCTCGATGGTCTCCAGCGGGATGCTGGTGGACGGCGCCAGGCCGAACAGCCCGTTCATGCTGATGTCGCTGTTGGACAGGGTGAAGCCCCGCACCTGGAAGTCGTCGCCGAAGCCGCCGCGCGAGGTGAGCGTGCGCACCGAGGCGTCGTTCATCACCACGTCCGCCACGGTCCGTGCCTGCTGGTTGTCGATCAGCTCCGAGGTGTAGTTGGTGGTGCTGAACGGCACGTTCATCAGGTCGGTGTTGCCCAGGATGCCCAGGTTGCCGCCGCGCGCGAACTGCCCGCCCGAATAGGTCTTTTGCAGGCCGCCGATGGCCTCGGCCTGGTCGGAGACGACCACTTCGTCGAGCGCCGTCCGGGCGGCGGTCTGCGCACCGGCGCCGGCGGCGGCGATGAGAAGCCCTGCGCCGACGCAATGGTGGACGAGGCGGGCGAGCGGGGTGGGGGCGAAGCGGGGTTCTGCGCGGCTGGCGTGTCGGTGCATGGTGTTCAGGAGCGGGCTTTGCGGCCGGCGGGCCGGGGTCCATGGCCAGGCCGTGAAGGGCCGGGAGAGGACCGCCGGGCGGCGGAAAGCGGTTAGAAGAATGAGAAGCGTTATCAATTATGAAGTCGCCACCACGGGTCGATCAGGGTCGATGGCCGGGTGGGCGGGACTGATGCTATTAATTAAATAGCATCGAAGGCAATCGAAACGCCGGCATGGGCCCGATTCGGCCCATATCCCGCCCGGCGGAATGCGATGACGAAGTCCTCCGGGCGGACCGCGGCGGCGCCTGGCCGGCCGGCGCGCCGCACCGTCGCCGCAGCGGCCGCCGCTCCGGGGCGCCGGCCGGAACCGTCATGCCGGGCGGGCACAATACCGCCCACCATGCTGATGTACCCCCAAATCGACCCCATCGCCCTGCAAGTGGGCCCGCTGGCCATCCACTGGTACGGCCTGACCTATCTGGCGGCCTTCGCGCTGTTCATGTTCCTCGGGGTGCGGCGCCTGCGCCACCAGCCCTTCGCCTCCATCACCGGGCCGGGCGCCTGGACGCGGCGCGACGTGGAGGACATCCTCTTTCTCGGCGTGGTGGGCGTGGTGGCGGGGGGGCGGCTGGGCTACTGCCTGTTCTACAAGCCGGGCTACTACCTGTCCAACCCGCTGGAGATCTTCTACATCTGGCAGGGCGGCATGAGCTTTCACGGCGGGCTGCTGGGCGTGATCGCCTCCATGGTGTGGTTCGCGCATTCGCGCAAGCGGCCCTGGCTGCAGGTGGCCGATTTCGTGGCGCCGTGCGTGCCGACGGGGCTGGCGGCCGGGCGCGTGGGCAACTTCATCAACGGCGAACTGTGGGGGCGCTTCAGCAGCCCGGACCTGCCCTGGGGCATGGTGTTCCCGCAAAGCGGCTCGCTGCTGCCGCGCCACCCGTCGCAGGTGTACCAGTTCCTGCTGGAGGGCGTGCTGCTGTTCGTGCTGCTGTGGCTCTATGCCCGCCGCGAGCGCCGCCAGGGCGAGGTGGCCGCAGCCTTCCTGGTGGGCTACGGCAGCTTCCGCTTCATCGCCGAATACTTCCGCGAGCCGGATGCGTTCCTGGGCATCCTCTCGCTGGGCATGAGCATGGGCCAATGGCTGTGCGTGCCGATGATCGTCGCCGGCATCGCCATGTGGGTGTGGGCGCGGCGCCAGCCGGTGCTGCAAAGGGCTTGAGGCCCCAGGGGCCTCCAGCACAATAAATACTAGGGCATATTGCTATTGAAAATATAGCAAACGCCCTGGGGGCGAATCGGCACCCGGGGTGCCTCAGACCGCCGCGCGCCGCGGCGCCATCGACCACAGCAGGCCCAGCGCCACGGCCAGCAGGACCAGCATGGCCGCATTGATGGCGGTCCATCCGATGCCCGACAGCAGCGCGCCCGAGCCGAACGACATGGCCACAGCCATGCCGCCGTTGCACAGCTCCATCAGCGCCTGGGCCGGGCCGCGTTCGTGCTCCGCATGGTTTTCGGACAGCAGCGTGGTGCCGGCGATCAGCATCAGGTTCCAGCCCACGCCCAGCAGCAGCGAGCTGGCCAGGAACTGCGCGAACCCCAGGCCCGACAGCGCCACCGTCGCGCTGGCCACCAGCGCCAGGGCGCCCGCGCCGGCCACGCGCCGGCTGCCCCAGCGGTCCACCAGCGGGCCGGCGAAGAACGCCGGCAGGAACATGCCCACCACGTGCCACTGGATCACCCGCGCCGCCTGGGCCGTGGAGAAGCCGCACCCATCCATGGCCAGCGGGGTGGCGTTCATGGCCAGGATCATCAGGCCGTGGCCGATGGCCGTCATGCCCACGGCGGCGCGCAGGGCGGGGCGCCGCAGCAGCGCGAGCAGCACCGCGCGCCCGGCGGCGGCCGGCTGCGGCGCCACGCCCTCGCGCAGCCGCGCCATGGCGGCGACGCCCAGCGCCGCCAGGGCCGCGATGGCCAGGTAGGAGCCCACGAACGGCGTGGCCAGGGCATCGCGCGAGCCCACCGCCACGGCCGGCGCGAGCAGCGCGGCGCACAGGCCCCCGCCCACCACGCAGGCCGCGGCCCGGCCCTTGTGGCGCGGGTCCACGGCCTCCAGCGCGGCGTAGCGGTAGTAGCCGGCTGAGGCCTGGTAGACACCGATGCAGGCCGTGCCCACGCACAGCAGCGCGAAGCTGCCCGCCGCCACGGCCAGGGCGCACACCAGGCCCCCGGCCACGCCGAAGGCAGCGCCCAGCACCAGTCCCGGCCGCCGGCCGCGCCGCTGCATGAACAGCGACAGCGGCGACACGGCCAGCAGGTTGCCCAGCACCAGCAGCGCCAGCGGCAGGGTGGCGAGCGCGCCCCAGGGCGACAGCCGCAGCCCGACGAGGGACGTGAGGGTGATGCCGATGATGGAGCACGACCAATAGAGTGCCTGGCCGGCGAACAGCAGACGGATGGCGGGGTTGCGAAGCAGCATGGCAGGGCCTGTGAGGGAGATGAAAAACGGAAAAGGGAAGGGCGGTCGAGCCGTGGCGCGGTGCGATGGGCCGGCCGCAGCGACCCGGGGCTTTCTCTGCCGGCCGACGCGTCAGCCCGGCCGGGCCACGCCGGCCGTCCCAGCGCCGAAGCGCTCGGCATAGGCCTGCGGGCTCACGGCCCGGTGCTTGTGGAAGGCGCGCCGCAGCGTCTCGGGGTGCTGGAACCCGCACAGCCGCGCCACGGTGGACACCGAGGCCTGCGCCTGCGCCAGCAAGGCCGACGCCGCCTCCACCCGCACCCGCTCCACGTAGCGCGCGGGCGTGGTGCCCAGCTCGCGCTGGAACACGCGGGTCAGGGTGCGCGGCGGCATGCAGGCGCGGGCGGCCAGGGCGTCCAGCGACAGGTCGCCGCCCAGGTGGCCGGGAATCCATTCCAGCAGCGGCGTGAGGCGGGGCGCGTGCGCCGCATCGGGCGCCAGCAGGGGGCTGAACTGCGCCTGTCCGCCCGGGCGGCGCAGGTACATCACCAGGCGCCGGGCCACGGCCAGCGCCATGGCGCGGCCCAGGTCGTGCTCCACCAGCGCCAGGGCCAGGTCGATGCCCGCCGTCACCCCGGCCGAGGTGAAGACGTGGCCGTCGCCGTCGATGCCGCCCGGGTCGTAGGTGTGCAGCCGGTCACCCGCCACCCGCACCTGCGGATGGCCCTGGCGCAGGCCGTCCACGCTGTCCCAGTGGGTGGTGGCGGGCCGCCCGTCCAGCAGGCCGGCGCGGGCCAGCAGCAGCGCACCCGAGCACACCGATCCCACGCGCCGGGCGGTGCGCTCGGCCTGCCGCAGCCAGTCGTGCAGGGCGGTGTCGTCCAGCTGGGCGTCCACGCCCATGCCGCCGGGCACGAGCAGGGTGTCCAGGCCAGGGAGCGCCACGTCGCGCCGCGCCGCGTCGGCCACCACGGCGAAGCCGGCGGAGCACGCCACCGGGCCGGCGGCCTCGGCCACCAGTTGCAGGGCGTAGGCCGGCGCGCGGCCCTGGCGCTCCATCTCGACATTGGCGGAGGCGAAGACCTGCAGCGGGCCAACCACGTCCAGGCTCATGAAGCCGGGGTACAGCAGGCAGGCGATGCGGCGGGGGTGGGGTGGGGTCATGCGCTGCAGTGTCGCGCGGCGCGGCGGTGGCCGCAATGACAACCATCGCACAGATCCGGCCACTTTCTGCGGAGCCAGTCGGCCGCGCAGGCGCCACCGCATGGGGGTTTTCGTGGCCCAGGGAATCCCTGATGGGAAAGTGGCGGCCCCATCTCCATAATTATGTGAAATTACGCACATTGCCGCGCGATGCCGGCAGGTTGCGTTTCGATGCCACCGCTTGCGAGGTCGATCGAGCCACTCACCGCCGCCCACCGCCGCTCTTTTTCATGTCCTCCCTTCCCGCCACCGCGCGCGCACTCCCCCTGTCCTTGCATTCCGAGGCGGCCGAGCGCATCCGCGAGCTGATCTTTGCCGGGCAACTTCCCCCGGGCGGGTTCGTGGACGAGATCGCGCTGTGCGACCGGCTGGCCATCTCGCGCACGCCGCTGCGCGAGGCGCTCAAGGTGCTGGTGGCCGAGGGCCTGCTGCGCCACGAGCCGCGCCGGGGCTGCTTCGTGGCCGAGGTGACTGAACGCGACCTGGACGAGATCTTCCCCGTGATCGCCCTGCTGGAGGGCCGCGCGGCGCACGAGGCCACCCTGCGCGCCAGCGAGGCCGACCTGGCCGCGCTGGAGGTGCTGCACGAGCGCCTGCGCGAGCACGCCGCTGCCGGCCGCATCGGCGAGTACTACGCGGCCAACCACGCCATCCACGAGGCGCTCATCACGCTGGCCGACAACCGCTGGCTGGCCCAGGTGATCGGCGACCTGCGCAAGATATTGCGGCTGGCCCGCCTGCAGCAATTGCGCGCCCCGGGGCGGCTGCAGCAGAGCTTGGCCGAGCACCTGGAGCTGTTCGATGCCATCAAGCTGCGCGCCCCCGAGGTGGCCGAGGAGGCCATGCGCACCCACCTCGTGCGCCAGCGCGCCGCGCTGCGCGACATCGCCCGGAACCCCCCATCGAGGATCACGCCATGAATGCCACTGCGGAATGGATCACGCGCAGCGTCTCCCGCCTGCGCCCCGCTGACAAGACCACCGGATCGGCCGACGGCGCGGGCAGCGGCCCGGCCAAGGCGCCGGTGCCGCGCTCCACGCACGAACGCCTGCAGGCCACGCTGCGCCGCGGCCAGGAGGCACTGTCGCCGCGCGCGCTGCGGCGCCTGCTGGCCGACCTGCAGGAGGTGGGCGCGCCGCAGGTGAGCGAGGTCGAGGGCGGCCGCCGCGCCGAGGCCGTCGCCGCCTGGTACCACGCGGCCGAGCCCGAGGAGCGCCGCGACATGTGGCTGCTGCTGTGCGAGCAGTTCGCGCCCGACGCCACGCGCTTCAAGTCGGCGCGCCAGCGCTACGAGGCGGCGGCCGGCACGGCCGAGGAGGCCCATGCCGAGATCCACCTGCGCCGCGCGCTGGTGTCGCCGCGCACGCGGCTGCTGCAGCGCTTTGCGGTGTTTCCGAACGGCATGCGATTTCTGCTGGACCTGCGGGCCGAGCTGCTGCCGCAGCTCAAGGGCGACAAGCGGCTGCTCGCGCTCGATGCCGAGCTGGAACAGCTGTTTTCCACCTGGTTCGACGTGGCGTTCCTGGAACTGAAGCGCCTGTCGTGGGATTCGCCCGCCTCGCTGATCGAAAAGCTCATCAAGTACGAGGCGGTGCACGACATCCGCAGCTGGGCGGACCTGAAGAACCGGCTGGACAGCGACCGGCGCTGCTACGGCTTCTTCCACCCGCGCCTGCCCAACGAGCCGCTGATCTTCGTGGAGGTGGCACTGGTGGCCGACCTGTCCAGCAGCATCACGCCGCTGCTGGACGAGGGCGCGGCGCCGTCCGACCTGTCGAAGGCGACCACGGCGATCTTCTACTCGATCAGCAACACGCAGACGGGGCTGCGCGGGGTGAGCTTCGGCGACTCGCTCATCAAGCACGTGGTGGAGACGCTGAACGCGGAGTTTCCGCGCCTGCGCACCTTCGCCACGCTGTCGCCGATCCCGGGGTTCCGTTCGTGGCTGTCCAAGCACTGCGCCGCCGCGCTCGATGCGCTCGATGACAAGCGCCGCGCCGAGCTGGGCAAGGCCGTGGGGTTCGAGCCGCCGCAGGCCGCCCACGTGCTGGCCGCGGCCGACAAGGCGCTGGAGCTGCCCCCGAAATCACCCGTGCGCCAGCTGCTGCTGCAGTGCGCCGCGCGCTACCTGGGGCGCGAGCTGCAAGAGGGCAAGCCGGTGGACCCGGTGGCGCGCTTTCACCTGGGCAACGGCGCGCGCGTGGAGCGCCTGAACTGGGCGGGCGACCCGTCGTCCAAGGGCCTCAAGCAATCGTTCGGCCTGATGGTCAACTATCTCTACGATCTCAAGCGGATCGACAAACACCGCGGCCTGCTGGCGCAGGGCCGCGTGCCGATGTCGGGAGACATCGAGAGCCTGTGCCGGGACTGAGGCGGTGTGAGCGGGGCAGAAAGAAAAAAGGCCGATGCGCGCCATGAAAGAAAGCGCCCGAGCCTTTCGCCCCGCGGGTCAGATGGCACCGGCGCCATGAGCGCGCCTTCCTTGCATGCATGACAGAGACCCACAACGACAGGAGACAGACACCATGAACCATTCCCCTTTGCAGCGCCGCGGCGTGCTGCGTGGCGCGGCCGCGGCCGGCCTGGCGCTGGCCACCGGCCGGGTGTTGGCGGCCGACCCCTGGCCGGCCAAGCCGGTCAACCTCGTCGTGCCGTTCCCGGCCGGCGGCGGCACGGACGCCTTCGCGCGGCCGTTCGCGGCGCAGTTCGCCAAGTCCACCGGCAAGATGCTGATCATCGACAACCGCGGCGGCGCGGGCGGCACCGTCGGGGCCAGCTTCGCGGCCAAGGCGCAGCCCGACGGCTACACGCTGTTCATGGGCGGCACGCACCACGTGATCGCGCCCTCGATGTACCCCAAGCTCGACTACGACATCGAGAAGGACTTCATCCCGCTCGCGCTGCTGGCCAACGTGCCCCAGGTGCTGGTGGTCAACCCGCGCACGGTGCAGGCCACCACCATGCCGCAGTTCCTGGACTTTCTGCGGCGCAACCCGGCCAAGCTCAACTACGCCTCGGCCGGCGCGGGCACCTCGCACCACCTGGCGGGCGAGCTGTTCAAGCTGCAGACCAACACCTTCATCACGCACATTCCCTACCGCGGCGCCGGCCCGGCGCTGCAGGACCTGATCGGCGGCAACGTGGACATGATGTTCGACGGGCTGGGCTCGTCCGCCGCGCACATCAAGGGCGGGCGGATCAAGGCGCTGATGGTGGCCGGCGCCCGGCGCAACCCGGCCTTCCCCGACGTGCCCTGCGCGGCCGAGGTGGGCTTGCCCGACTACACCGTGACCACCTGGTACGGCCTGTGGGCGCCCAAGGGCACGCCGGCCGACCTGCAGGCGCGCATCGTCGAGGAGACGCAGCGCCTGGGCACGGCCGAGGACCTGAAGGCCGTGTGGGCCAAGAACGGCGCCGACTACGGCGGCCTGTCGCAGACGCAGTTCGCCGCCATGGTCCACTCGGAGGTTCGCCGCTGGGCGAAGGTGGTCAAGGATTCGGGCGCCAAGCTCGACTGACCGGGGGCCCCGGGCGGGGCGGCGAGGCGGCCGATGCGGCCAGTGCAAACGGCGGACATGGTGGAGAGGGCGGACATGGCGGACATGGCGGGTGAAATCGCGGTGGAGCGGGTCGACGGGGCGGATGGCGCCCCCGGGGTGGTGCGCGTGGTGCTGCGCCACCCGGGGCGGCTCAACGCCATGTCCCGCGCCATGTGGCGGCAGCTGCGCGCCGTGTTCGAGCAGTTGCAGGCCGATGCCGGCGCGCGCTGCGTGCTCATCGAAGGCGAGGGCGATGCCTTCTGTGCGGGCGGCGACATCTCCGAATACCCGGCGTTCCGCTTCGACCGCGAGGCGCTGCGCGATTTCCACGAAACCGACGTGTGGGGCGGCCTGGCGGCCATGCTGGCGTGCGACGTGCCCATCGTGGCCGGCATCCGCGGC
The DNA here is from genome assembly GCF_030158995.1 of Acidovorax sp. SUPP2825. Lineage (NCBI taxonomy): Bacteria > Pseudomonadati > Pseudomonadota > Betaproteobacteria > Burkholderiales > Comamonadaceae > Acidovorax > Acidovorax sp. SUPP2825. The sequence continues at coordinate 63,797 of NZ_BQXK01000009.1, forward strand.
GCCTGCATGGGCGCGGGCGTGGAGATCGCCAGCTGCTGCGACGTGCGCATCGCCGGCGCGGGGGCCCGCTTCGGCGCGCCGATCGCGCGGCTGGGCTTTCCGATGGCCCCGCGCGAGGCGCAATTGGTGGCCGGCGCGGTGGGCGATCTGATCGCCCGGCAGATGCTGCTGGAGGCCGCCACCTTCGGCGCCGAGGCCATGGCGGCGCGGGGCTTCCTGAACCGCGTGGTGGCCGACGAGGCACTGGCCGCCGAAGCCCTGGCCAGCGCCCGGCGCATCGCCGCGCTCGCCCCCGCTGCGGCGCGCATGAACAAGCAGACGCTTCGTGCCTTGAAAGGGCCTGCAGCGCATATTCCACTAGGGCATGGTGCTATAGATAATGTAGCAATCGGCCCGGCGGCCATCGCACCGGGGCAGGGGCCGGGCCCCTTCGCCGACCCCGATCCCTATGCCTACGCGGACAGCCCCGAGCACCGCGAAGGCATCATGGCGTTCCTGGCCAAACGTCCTCCCGTCTTCTGACACCCGACCGTTTTCCTCTTTTTTGTATGAGCCAACACAACCTGTACACCGCCCTGCGCGCGGCCTTTCCGGACGACCTGGATGCCGTCGCCGTCGAAACCACGGCGGCCGACGGCACGCCCCTGCACTACACCTGGAGCGACCTGGATCGCGCCAGCGCGCGCATCGCCAACCTGCTGGCGTCGCTGGACCTGCCGGACGGCAGCCGCATCGCGGTGCAGGTCGAGAAGTCGGTCGAGGCCCTGCTGCTGTACCTGGCTACGCTGCGCGCCGGGCATGCCTTCCTGCCGCTGAACACGGCCTACCAGAGCGGCGAGATCGAATACTTCGTCGGCAACGCGGAGCCCGCGGTGGTGGTGTGCTCGCCCGCCAACTTCGGCTGGGTGTCCAAGATCGCCTTCACGGCCGGCACGCAGCACGTGTTCACGCTGGGCGACGACCGCACCGGCACCCTGCTGGAGCGTGCCGCGCACCACGGCGACACGCACCTGCCCGTGCCGCGGGCGGCCGACGACCTGGCCGCCATCCTGTACACCAGCGGCACCACCGGCCGCAGCAAGGGGGCGATGCTCACGCACGGCAACCTGCTGTCCAACGCGCAGGTGCTCAAGGAATACTGGGGTTTTCGGCCGGACGACGTGCTCATCCATGCGCTGCCCATCTTCCATGTGCACGGCCTGTTCGTGGCGATCCACGCGGCGCTGCTCAACGGCAGCAAGATGATCTGGCTGGCGCGGTTCGACCCGCGCGCGGTGGTCGCCGCCATGCCGCGGGCCACCGTCTTCATGGGCGTGCCCACGCTGTACGTGCGCCTGCTGGCAGAGCCGGGCCTCACGCGCGAGGCGGTGCGGAACATGCGCCTGTTCATCGCGGGCTCGGCGCCGCTGCTGATCGAGACTTTCCGCGAATGGCAGCAGCGCACCGGCCACACCATCCTGGAGCGCTACGGCATGAGCGAGACCATCATGCTCACCTCCAACCCCTACACGGCCGACCCGCGCCACGGCGGCCAGGACGAGCGCCGCGGCGGCACCGTGGGCTTTGCGCTGCCGGGCGTGGGCCTGCGCGTGGTGGACGATGCGGGCGCGCCGCTGCCAGTGGGCGAGATCGGCAATATCCAGGTGCGCGGGCCCAACGTGTTCAAGGGCTACTGGCGCATGCCCGAGAAGACGCAGGAAGAGTTCAGCACCGATGCCGACGGGCTCCGCTGGTTCAAGACCGGCGACGTGGGCCGCGTGGACGAGCGCGGCTACGTGAGCATCGTGGGCCGCAGCAAGGACCTCATCATCAGCGGGGGCTACAACGTCTATCCGGCCGAGATCGAGGGCTACATCAACGAGATGCCCGGCGTGGCCGAGAGCGCGCTCATCGGCGTGCCGCACCCGGACTTCGGCGAGGTCGGCGTGGCCGTCATCACGCCCAAGCCCGGCGCGCAGCTCGATGGCGACGCCATCGTGGGGCGGCTCAAATCGCAGCTGGCCAACTTCAAGATCCCCAAGCGCTGCTTCATCGCCCCCGAGCTGCCCCGCAACGCCATGGGCAAGGTGCAAAAGAACCTCCTGCGCGAGCAGCACAAGGGGCTGTTCGCCTGACCCGGCGCGGCCCCGGCGGGCACGGGCCGCGGAACGCGGGGGAAAAGCCGCTTCACCGATGGGGTGGCAGGTGCTAACCTGACCCTTGCCCTTGCCCTCTGGAGTCCTGCTGCATGCCTGCCGCCTTGCCCCGGTCCCCAGCGACCCCGGCCCCCCCGAACCTGCCGGACAAGGACCGGTCGGTCGCGTCGGCGGTCCTGTTCGTCGTGCTGGTCGCGCTGCTGCTGGTGGCCTCCAACGTGTGGCTGGCCTGGCGGGCGCGCGATGCCGAGTGGCAGCAGGCCGCCGATGCGGCGCGCAACCTGACGCATGCCGTCGCCCAGCAGACCGATGCCATGTTCGCCGAGGTCGGCCGCGTGGTCGGCAGCGTGGTGTACGAACTGGAGCGCTCGGAGATGGCCCCCGACGCCCTGGAACGCCTGCAGCCCCTGCTGGTCACCCACGTGGCGCAGTCGGAGCACCTGCACGGCATGTTCGTCTTCGGGCCCGATGGCCGCTGGCTCGTCAATTCGCAGCCGGTGCAGAACCCCCAGGCCAACAACGCGGACCGCGCCTATTTCATCCACCACCGCGACAGCCCGAGCACGCGCGTCGCCATCGGCAAGCCCATCGTCAGCCGGTCTTCGGGCGTGTGGATCATTCCGGTGTCGCGGCGCATCGACGACGCCGAAGGGCAGTTCGCAGGGGTGGCGCTCGCCACCATCCGGGTGGACTATGTGCTTGGCCTGCTCAATGGTCTGCAGATCGGGGACAAGGGCGCCATCGCGCTCCTGCTGGGCGACGGCACCGTCCTGGCCCGGCGGCCCTTCTTCGCCGAGGACCTGGGCCGCAGCCTGAGCGGCACGCCGCTGTTCCAGATGCTGACGCAAAGCCGCGCCGGCGTCGCCACCGCACCATCGCCCATCGATGGGGTGCGCCGGCTGGTGGGCTTCGAGCACACCCGCAACAATGGCCTGCTGGTCACCGTGGCCCTCGCGGAAGACGAGGTGCTGGCCCAGTGGCGCCGCTCGGCCTCGGTGCAGGCCCTGGGCATCCTGCTGCTGGTGGTCGTGATCGGGCTGGCGGGGGGCGGCGTGATCCAGGCGATCCGGCACCGCCGCGACGTCGAGCGCGACCTGACGGCGGCGCGCGATGCGCTGATGCTGGCCAACGACAAGCTGGAGCACCTGGCCGAGCACGACGGCCTGACGGGGCTGTACAACCGCCGTGCCTACGACCAGCACATCGCCAACGCCATGGCCCGCTGCCGGCGCAGCCGTATGCCGGTGTCGATCGTCCTGTTCGATGTGGATTTCTTCAAGAAGTACAACGACTTCTTCGGCCATCTCAGCGGCGACGAATGCCTGCGCCAGGTCGCCAAGGCGCTGGATGCGTCGGTGCGCCGGCCGGAGGACATGGTGGCGCGCTACGGCGGCGAGGAGTTCGTGATCGTGCTGCCCGAGACCGACGCGTCCGGCGCGTCCCTCGTGGCCTCGGCGGCCCGCGCGGCGGTGCGCGCGCTGCAGATCGCACACCCGCAAAGCCCCTTCGAGTGCGTGACGGTCAGCGGCGGCCTGGCCTGCTGCGACTGGACGGACGGCGCGCCGGACAACGCCCAGGACCTGCTGGCCAGCGCCGACGCCGCGCTGTATGCCGCCAAGCAGGCGGGGCGCAACACGGTGCTGTCCCTCGCAGGGCCCGGCGCCCGGGCGGCCTGACCGGCGCGGAGCGGTGCGGGCGCCATATCCACGGTTCGCCAGGGCCGGTCCGCCAGCTGCGAAGTCGAAGTCGGCGCAGGTTCAACCCATGTGCTTGACCATCAGCTGAGCGGTTTCCTCGATGCTGAGGTTCAGATCGAAATCGGCTTTGCCCCAATCGGGCGCCGGCACGCCGAGCTCTTTCAAAATGCGGTCCGCACACAACCGGCTGACCCGGCCATTGCCATCCATGTAGGGATGGATGGCAATGAAGTTCTGTTTGAAGTGGGCAGCGATCAGGGCTGCCTCCATGCGATCGTTCCCCTTGGCCTGGCGGAGCCTCTTCTTGACCTCCCCGCACAACCTTTGCAGGTCTTGCGGGATGCTTTCTGCCGGGCGAAACACGGTTTTCCCCGTGAGCGTTCCAGCCGGTCCTGACGAGCCCGGCAAAGGCAGTCCCCAGAAAGATGCGCCGTAGCTCTCCAGCTTGCCGATCTCTTCGGGCTGATAGGTTCTCACGCCCAGGCCACCAGGCGCTGCAGCCCACGACTCCCGTATCTGAGCGGGTTCGATCTTGTCCTTTCCACGTGCCCAGGCCAACGCATAGCCGGCCGAAAGCTTGCCCTTCAGCGAGCTGTATTGGTCGTCGGGTGCGTAAGCCGCCGAGTGCACGACATGCAGCAGCTCTGGTGAGAACTCGCTTTTCAACTGCCCCAGCGGAACGCTTTCCAGCACTTCTCGGGCCATCTGTTCGGAGGCATGTGCCTTGTTTCCATGATGGCTCTGTGTCTGAAGCGGTGTTCTCGGACGCATGCCGGATGCGCTGGAGGCGCGGGCTTTCGGTGCGCCGGCAAGCCCTTGTGGTGCTGCACCGGTTCGGGGGCGCCCGGTGGTACTCTGCGCCTTGTCGAACGAGGCGGTCGGGGGCACGGATGAGGCATGCGCCGTTCTCGATCCATCGATTTTGGGAGGCATGGGAATCGCATCGACTGGGGTGATTCGCATGCTGCCTTGGTCATTTGGATGCGTGCATCCCTTGAGCGAAGGGCTGGGCCGGATTGCGAATGGCGCAAAGGGCCTGGGGCTGCACTCAACCCGCCGCCGCTGACCCGCTGGCGCAAAAGATGCAGCCGGCCGCGGGCGCGGTGCCTTCGCCCGGATCGGTGCCCGCCGCGTGGCTGCAGCAGTGCTCCAGCCAGCCGCTCACCAGCCGGTACACCGACAGGTTGGTGCGGGCCGTGGGCGCGCACAGGTAGTAGCCCAGCGGGCTCTGAAAGCGCTGGCCCAGCGGCTCGACCAGCGTGCCGGCCTGCAGCTCGTCCTCCACCAGGCAGGTGGGCACGATGCCCACGCCGAAGCCCGACACGGCGGCCCGGATGATGAGCGAGTACAGGTTGAAGCCCGGCCCGAAGCGGCTGCCACCGGTGTCGCAGCCGTTCGCCGCCATCCAGTCGTGCCAGGCCAGCGGCACTTCGATGTGCTGCAGCAGCGTGGCGTGCTGCAGGTCGGCCTGAGTGCGCAGCGGCAGCGTGTCGCGCAACTGGGGGCTGCAGACGATGCTGGTCTCCTGCCCGATCAGGTAGCGGGCGTTGGCGCTGGGCCAGTTGCCGTAGCCGTACTGGATGGCGGCATCGAACTCGTGCGGCACTGCGAAGTCGTGCGCGTGCTGGTAGCGCACGAAGTTCAGCGACACCTGCGGCAGCGTGCGCTTGAAGTGCCCCAGGCGCGGAAACAGCCACTGCGCCGCGAACGTGGGCGGCACCGAGAGGTTCAGCGCCCCGCCGTCGCCGCCATAGGACATGAGCTGCGCTGTCGCCGACTCCAGCGCGGCGATGGCCGGGCGCGTGGCGTTGAGGTAGGTGGCGCCCGCATCGGTCAGCTCCAGCCCCGACGAGCGGCGGATGAAGAGCTTCTGGCCCAGGTAGTCCTCCAGCGAGGCGATGTGGCGGCTGATGGCGCTTTGCGTCACGCACAGCTCCTTGGCCGCCATGGTGAAGGCCTGGTGCTTTGCCGCAGAGTGGAAAGCGTTCAGTTCGGAGAGGGTGGGGCAGAGGCGGCGCATGCAGTGGTATGAGCTGTAGTCATGGGCAGGTGAGATTTTAGGCGTTGCGACAAGACGCCATTGGCCCGATAAATGCAACCTGTGACGGCGTTGTGACGGTTTTTCCCGAATGAAGGTGCCAGCGTGCACCGCCTTCGGGACGGTACGGGGCCTTGGCCCCCATCGCCGGCAGCCCATGAGTAATTTCGAAGCCCCTATTTTGGATTTTTTGATTCCATGACCGCTTTGTTGATTGAAAACAGCCAGGTGCTGGACGTGCATGCCCTGGCGCTGCGCACGGGTCTATCGGTGCTGGTGCAGGACGGGCGCATCGCCGCGGTGGGCGAAGGCCTGCAGGCGCCCGAAGGTGCCACGGTGGTCGATGCGCGCGGCATGACGCTCATGCCCGGCATGATCGACTGCCACGTGCACGTGGTGGCCTCGTCGTTCAACCTGGGCGCGGTGGCCCGAATGCCCAACGTGTTCACCATGCTGCGCTCGCTGCCCATCATGAAGGGCATGCTCGAGCGCGGCTTCACCTCGGTGCGCGATGCGGGCGGCGGCGACTGGTCGCTGGCCGAAGCGGTGCGCACGGGGCTGGTGCAGGGCCCGCGCATCTTCCCCTCGGGCAAGGCGTTGTCGCAGACCGGCGGGCATGCGGACTTCCGCCAGCGCAACGACGACCTGGACGTGTGCTCGTGCGCCTACAAGCTGGGCAACATCGGCCGCGTGGTCGATGGCGTGGACGCCTGCCGCCTGGCGGTGCGCGAAGAGATCCTCAAGGGCGCCACGCAGATCAAGGTCATGGCCTCGGGCGGCGTGGCCTCGCCCAACGACCCGATCAACAACCTGGGCTATTCCGAGGCCGAACTGCGCGCCATCGTGGAAGAAGCCTCCAACGCCAACACCTACGTGATGGCCCATGCCTACACGCCCCGCGCCATCGCCCGCGCGGTGCGCTGCGGCGTGCGCACCATCGAGCACGGTAACCTGGTGGATGCCCCCACGGCCGAGCTGATGGCCGAGCTGGGCGCCTTCATGGTGCCCACGCTCATCACCTACGAGGGCCTGGCCAACGAGGGCGAGCGCTATGGCCTGCCGGCGGTGTCCATCGCCAAGATCGACTCGGTGCGCGGCCAGGGCAGGCAGGCCATCGAGATCCTCGCCAAGGCCGGCGTGAAGATGGGCCTGGGCAGCGACCTGCTGGCCGAGACGCACTACCTGCAGGCCGATGAGCTGCGCCTGCGCGCCGACGTGCTGGGCAACGGCCCGGTGCTGCAGCAGGCCACGCTGGTCGGCGCCGAGATCCTGGGGCAGCAGGGCCAGCTGGGCGAGGTGACGCCCGGCGCCATCGCCGACCTGCTGCTGGTGGACGGCAACCCGCTCACCGACATCGCCTGCCTGCTGAACCAGGGCGAGCGCATCCGCGCCATCGTCAAGGACGGCGCCTTCGTGAAAAACAACCTCTGACACCAACCCCCCTGACCTGACCGGAGAACACCATGCAACGTAGAAATTTCGTCAAGCTCGGCGGCGCCGCAGCCGCCCTGCAGTGCCTTCCCTCCATCGGCTTCAGCCAGCAGGGCGAGGTCTTCCGCATCGGCTCGCTCACGCCCATCACCGGCGCCGGCAGCCCCTACGGCCCGGGCATGCAGCAGGCCATCCGCCTGGCGGTGGACGAGGTCAACGCCGCGGGTGGCGCAGGCGGGCGCAAGCTGGAGCTCTTCACCGAAGACGACCAGACCAAGCCCGACGCGGCCGTGCTGGCCGCCAAGAAGCTGATCGAAGTGAACAAGGTGCAGGCCGTGCTGGGCACCTGGGCTTCGGGCGTGACGCTGGCGGTGATGCCGCTGACCGATGCGGCCGGCATCATCCAGATGAACGTGTCGGGCGCGCCCGCCATCTCCACGCTCGACACCAAGGACCTGGTGTGGCGCTTTCAGGCCACCAACGACCGCTTCGGCGCGGCGTTCGCCGAGATCTGCGCCAAGCGCGGCTTCAAACGCCCGGCCACCATGGCGTTCAACAACGCCTCGGGCCTGGGCAACGTGGAAGGCTTCACCAAGGTCTGGGAAAAGCGCGGCGGAAAGGTGGCGGCGCACGTCACCTACGAGCCCAGCCGCCCCAGCTACCGCAGCGAGCTGCAGAAGATCCTCGCGGCCAAGCCCGATGTGATCGTGATGGGCTCGTACCTGCCCGACACCACCATCATCCTGCGCGAATGGTTCCAGTCCGGTGCCGACAACAAGTGGGTCATCCCCGGCTGGGCGGCCAATCCCGACCTGGTGAAGGCCCTGGGCGCCGAAGTGTGCGAGGGCATCATCTCGGTGGAGACGGTCTCCAACGAAAAGAGCACCTCGTACGCGCAGTTCGATGCGGCCTTCACCAAGGCCACGGGCAAGGCGGCCTCCACCAACATCTACGCCGCCATGGCCTACGACATGGTGATCTCGCTGGCCCTGGCCATGGAAGCGGCCGGCCCCAAGGCCACGGTGGAGCAGGTCAACGCCAAGCTGCGCGAGGTGTCCAACGCCCCCGGCACGGCCGTGTACTCGTTCGCCGAAGGCAAGGCGCAGCTGGGCAAGAAGGCCAAGGTGAACTACGAGGGCGCGTCCAGCAAGCTGGACTTCGATAAGTTCGGCGACGCCACGCCCGACTTCGGCGTGTTCATCATCGAAAAGGGCCAGCTGGTGCGCCGCGACGTGGTGTCCATCACGGTGTGAGCGGGCGCAGCCCGGGCGGCCCCCGAGCGGGGGCGCCCGGGCTTTTCTTGACAAGGCAGGGTAAGAACGAGATGACGCAATGACCTGGATAGCTTTCGCAAACCTGTTGATCAATGGATTGATCGAAGGGCTGGTGGTGGCGCTGCCCGCACTGGCCATGACCCTGGTGATGGGCGTCAACCGCTTTCCCAACGCGGCCACGGGCGACTTCCTGACCACCGGCGCCTATGCCGCCGTGGCGGTGCAGATGCTGGGCGGCTGGCCGCTGTGGGCCGCGGCGCTGGCGAGCATGGCCGCGACCGCCGTGGTGTCCGCGGGCTCGTACACGCTGATCTTTCGCAAGCTGGCCGGGCGGCCCATGGTGTCGTCCATGCTGGCGGCCATCGGCCTGGGCTTTCTGCTGCGCAGCCTGATCTCGTTCTTCGCCGGGCACGACCAGCGCACGTTCGACCTGCCGCTGGTGCGGGCCTGGAACTTCGGCGGCGTGCGTCTGCTGCCGACCGACGTGGCCATCGCGGGCATCGCCGTGCTGTGCCTGCTGGTGGTGTTCGTGCTCATCTACAAAACGAGCTTCGGGCGCCAGCTGCGCGCCGTGGCCGACAGCGCCGACTTGGCGCGCGCCAGCGGCATCCGCGCGGGCGGGCTCATGCTCAGCCTGTGGGTGCTGGTGGGCGCGCTCTCGGCCATTGGTGGCGTGCTGCTGGGCATGAAGGCCATCGTCAGCCCCGAGATGGGCTGGGAGAGCTTGATTCCCGCCTTCGCCGCCATGGTGCTGGGCGGCATCGGCAGCCCGGTGGGCGCGGTGCTGGGTGCGCTGCTGCTGTGCGTGGCGCAGGAGCTGGCCGTGCCGCTGCTGGGGCCTTCCTACAAGCTGGTGCTGTCGTTCGTGGTGCTGGCGCTGGTGCTGCTGCTGCGCCCGGCCGGCATCATGGGCCGTGTGCAGCTCGTGCGCTGATGCCGAAGGAGCCGAATCCATGATTGCCTACCTTTGCGCCATCGGCGTCATCGCCCTCATCTACTGCCTGCTCGCGCTGGGCCTGAACCTGCAGTTCGGCCTCACGCGGCTGGTGAACTTCGGCGTGGTGGCGTTCTTCGCCGTCGGCGCCTATACCTCGGGCCTGCTGTCGCTGCAGGGCGTGCCGCTGGCGCTGTGCTTCGTGGCCGCGGGCGTGCTTTCGGGCCTGCTGGCGCTGCCCATCGGCCTGCTGTCGCTGCGCCTGCGCGACGACTACCTGGCCATCGTCACGCTCGGCTTCTCGGAGGCCGTGCGCATCTCCATCCAGCAGGAAAGCTGGCTCACCAAGGGCGTGCAGGGCCTGCCGGGCCTGCCCAAGCTGTTCGCGGCCTGGGGGCCGGTGTCGGACCTGGCCACGTTCGCCACCTTGCTCGCACTGGTCGCGCTGGTGTCCTGGGGCACGGTGCGGCTCACGCGCAGCCCCTTCGGGCGGCTGCTGAAAGCCATCGGCGACGATGAGGCCGCGCTGTCGGCCCTGGGCAAGGACCCGGCCTGGTTCAAGGTGCAGGTGTTCATGCTGGGCGCGGCGCTGGCCGGCGTGGCGGGTGCGTTCTACGCGCACTTCATCACCTTCATCACGCCCGAGCAGTTCATTCCGCTCATCACCTTCTACGTGTGGATGGGCCTGGTGATGGGCGGCGCCGGTTCGGTGCGCGGCGCGGTCTTCGGCTCGCTGCTGCTCATGGTGTTCCTGGAGGGCTCGCGCTTCGCCAAGGACTGGGTGCCGGGCGTGTCCGAAGTGGGCATGGCCAGCCTGCGGCTCGCGGCCGTGGGGCTGGCGCTGATCCTGGTCACCCTGTATCGCCCGAGCGGCCTGTTCGGAGGGAAGTCGCAATGATGGCAACGACAGCAGCACCGATGCTGAAAGTGGAGGCCGTGACGCGGCAGTTCGGCGGCTTCAAGGCGGTGGACGGCGTGTCGCTGCAGCTGGCCGAGCAGGAGATCCTGGGCATTGCCGGCACCAACGGCGCGGGAAAGAGCACCCTGTTCGCCGCCATCGCCGGCCAGCAGCCGGCCGATGCCGGGCGCATCACCTTCACCGGCCAGGACATCACCCGCGTGCCGCCGTACCGCCGCGCGCGCATGGGCCTGGTGCGCACCTTCCAGATCCCGCGCGAGTTCAAGAGCCTCACCGTGCACGAGAACCTGCTGGCCGCCGCGGCCAACCCGCAGGGCGAGCGCCTGGTGAACGCGTTCTTCCAGACGCGCAGCCTGCGCGAGCACGAAGCGCAGTTGGCGGCCAAGGCCGACGGCATCCTGCAGTTCCTGAACCTGGCGCGTGTGCGCGATGTGAAGGCCGGCGGCCTGTCGGGCGGGCAGAAGAAGCTGGTGGAGCTGGGCCGCGTGCTCATGCTGGACCCGCGCTGCATCCTGCTGGACGAGCCCTTCGCGGGCGTGAACCCGGTGCTGATCGAGGAAATCTGCGACCGCGTGCGCGAGCTGCACGGCCAGGGCATCGCCTTCATCGTGATCGAGCACCACTTGCAGGCGCTCAAGGCGCTGTCCCACCGCATGATCGTGATGGACCGCGGGCGCATCCTCGCCGAGGGCGATCCGCACACCGTGCTGGACGACCCGCGCGTGCAAGAGGCCTACATGGGAGGGGTGGTATGACCAGCGCTTTGCACAACGGCAGCGGCAACCTGCTGCAGATCGGGCAGCTGCGCGGCGGCTATTCGGACGTGGACATCATCCACGGCATCGACCTGGCCGTCGCGCCGGGCGAGATCGTCACCATCGCCGGCACCAACGGCGCGGGCAAGTCCACGCTGGTGAAGGCGCTGCTGGGCCTGCTGCCGCGCGTGACGGGCAGCATCCACCTGGGCGGGCGCGACATCACGCGGCTGTCGGCCGAAGACCGGTTCGACGCCGGCCTGGCCTACGTGCCCCAGGTGGCCAACGTGTTCCCCTCGCTCACCGTGCGCGAGAACCTGCTGGTGGTGCGCGGCGTGCCGCACGTCAAGCGCCGCATGGATGCGGTGCTGGCCGACTTTCCCGCCCTGGTCGAGCGACTGCCGCAGCCGGCCAGCAACCTCTCGGGCGGCGAGCGCCAGCAGCTGGCCTTCGCCCGCGCGCTGATGCCCTCGCCGCGCATCATGGTGCTGGACGAGCCCACGGCGGCGCTGGCGCCCTCGCTGGTCGGCAAGGTGTTCGACATGGTGCGCACGCTGCCCGCCGCCGGCGTGGCGGTGCTGATGGTGGAGCAGCGCGCGCGCCAGGCGCTGCAGATCAGCCAACAGGGCTACATCCTCGACCAGGGGCGCTGCGTGCTGCAGGGCCCGGCTGACGGGCTGCTGGCCGACGAGCGCATGGCGCAGCTGTACCTGGGCAACCACTGACGGCGAGGAGGGGCGTGCGCGCTGCGGTTGATTGCTCCTTTTTTGATAGCGGTATGCCCTAGTATCGATTGCGCTGGAGGGCGATTCGACTCGAAATCGGTGGGCCACACGGCCTGACCGCCGGCGCAGGCGGCCGCTTCCGATCAGCGCAGCACCAGCACAGGGATGTGCGAGTGTGTCAGCACGTGCTGCGTCTCGCTGCCCAGCAGCAGCCGCTGCAGGCCTTTGCGCCCGTGCGAGGCCATCACGATCAGGTCGCATTGGTGCTTTCGGGCCGCGGCGATCACCGCCTCGGCGACGAGGTCGGACTTGCTCACCACCGCCTTCACCGCCACGGCCTGGGCGGTGCCCAGCGCCTTGATGCCGTCCACCAGTGCCTTGGCGGATGCGGTCCACTGCGCCTCGATGCGCTTGGCATCGCCCGTGTCCACGATGGAGCCGCCCTCGAAGTAGCTGCGCGGATAGCGCGGCACCACCTTGAGCACGACCACGGCGGCGCCGCTCAATGCCGCCAGGGCCAGCCCATGGTCCACGGCCTTGCCGGAGAGTTCAGAGCCATCGGTGGCGATCAGGATGCGTTGGTACATGGAAGACTCCCGAAGTGGACGGAGGACGCCAGCTTACGAAGCCTGGGCATGGGCAGGCTTGATCCAGGTCAATGTGCGGACGGGGCAGGGGGCATAGCCTCGGGTCCATGCTTTCCCATCGCTTCGAGCCGCCCCCCGACCGTCCCGACCTGACTGCGGGAACGCCGGCCCCGGACGCTCCGTGTGCCGAGCGTGCCTTCCTGCTAGACGACCCGCAGGAGTGGGCGTCGTTCGGCCGCGCCCGTCTGCCTGCGGGTGCTGGCGCCGACGCCGATGCCACCGCGCAGACCTGGGAATCGCACGTGGTGCTGGAAGGCATGCACTGCGCCGCCTGCGCCCTCACCATCGAAGACGCCCTGCGCGCCGTGCCGGGCGTGGCGCAGGCCGATGTGAGCGCGGCCACCCGGCGCGCGCGCGTCGTGTGGAATGCCGCCCAGGTGCGGCCCTCGCAATGGATCGCGGCGGTGCGGCGCGCGGGCTACCGGGCCCTGCCGGCCATGGACGCCTTCGCGCGGGCGCAACGCCAAAGCGAGCACCGCCGCGCGCTGTGGCGCTGGCTGGTGGCCGGCTTTTGCATGATGCAGGTGATGATGTACGCGTGGCCCGCCTACGTGGCGCAGCCGGGCGACCTCACGGCCGAGATGGAGCAGCTGCTGCGCTGGGCCTCGTGGGTCATCACGCTGCCGGTGGTCATCTTCGCCTGCGGGCCGTTCTTTGCGAACGCGCTGCGCGACGTGCGCCTGCGCCGGGTGAGCATGGACCTGCCCGTGGCGCTGGGCATGGCCATCACCTTCGGGGTGAGCACGGCGGGCACCTTCGATCCCAGCGGAATCTTCGGGCGCGAGGTGTTCTACGACTCGCTGACCATGTTCGTGTTCTTTTTGCTCACCGGCCGCTGGCTGGAGCTGCGGCTGCGCGACCGCACGGCCGGCGCGCTGGAGGCGGTGATGAACCGCCTGCCCGACAGCGTGGAGCGCCTGCAGGCCGATGGCGCCTTCGTGCGCGTGGCCGTGCGGCGCCTGGCCGTGGGCGACACGGTGCGCGTGCTGCCGGGCGAGGCCTTCCCGGCCGATGGGCGCATCACGCGGGGCGACACGCTCGCGGACGAGGCCCTGCTCACGGGCGAGTCCACGCCCGTGGCGCGGCCCGAGGGCAGCGCCGTGACCGCCGGCAGCTACAACCTGCAGTCGGCCGTGCAAGTGAAGGTGGAGCGGGTGGGGGCCGACACGCGCTTCGCCCAGATCGTGGCGCTGATGGAAAGCGCCTCGCTGCAAAAGCCGCGCCTGGCGCAACTGGCGGACCGCATCGCGCGGCCGTTCCTCATCGCCGTGCTGGCAGCGGCTGCGCTGGCTGCGGCGTGGTGGTGGTCCACCGACCCGGGCCATGCGCTCATGGTGGCGGTGGCGGTGCTCATCGTCACCTGCCCGTGCGCGCTGTCGCTCGCCACGCCCGTGGCCATGCTGACCGCGGCGGGCACGCTGGCGCGCCAGGGCGTGCTGGTGCGCCATCTGCAGGCGCTGGAGGCCCTGGCGGGGGTGGACACGGTGGTGTTCGACAAGACCGGCACCCTCACGCGCGACGGCATGGCCGTGCGCGGCGTGCACCCGGCGCCGGGTCTGGACCGGGCCGACGCCCTGGCACTGGCCGCGGCCGTGGCCCGCCATTCGGTGCACCCGGTGTCGCGGGCGCTGGTGGCTGCGGCATCGCGCGAGGGGCTGCCCGCCGCCTCGCGCTGGCACGTGCTGGAGGTGCAAGAACTGGCCGGGCAGGGCCTGGTGGCGCGTTTGCGGGAGGCGGATGAGGGCGCGGATGGCGCCGCCGATGCGCGCGGCCGGCTGGCCCTGGACGAGCGCACCGTGCGCCTGGGCTCCGTGCGCCATGCGGGCGCCGGCGGTCCGGGCGTTGGTGAGGCCGAGGGCAGCGCCACCGGGCAGCAGGTGGTGCTGTCCGAGCAGCGCAGCGACGGCACGCGTGTGGAACTGGCCCGGTTCGACTGGAGCGAAGACCTGCGGCCCGAAGCGCCACGCGCCGTGCGCTGGCTGCAAGAGGCCGGCGTGGCCGTGCAGTTGCTCTCCGGCGACCGGCCCGGCGCGGTACGGCGCATCGCCACGCAGGTGGGCATCGAGCGGGCACAGGGCGACTGCACGCCGCAGGACAAGCTCGCGCTGCTGCAGGCCGAACAGGCGCGCGGCCACCGCGTGGCCATGGTGGGCGACGGGCTCAACGACGGGCCGGTGCTGGCGGGCGCCCATGTGTCGTTCGCCTTCGGCCGCGCCGTGCCGCTGGCGCAGTCCCGCGCGGATTTCGTGGTGATGGGCGGCGACCTGGAGCAGGTGGTGCAGACGCTGCTGCTGGCGCGCCGCACCCTGCGCGTGGTGCGGCAGAACCTGTGGTGGGCCGCGCTCTACAACGCGCTGTGCGTGCCGCTGGCCGTCGTGGGCTGGATGCCGGCGTGGCTCGCCGGGCTGGGCATGGCGTTCAGTTCGCTGCTGGTGGTGGCCAACGCGGTGCGCCTCGCCAAGGGTACAGGCACCGATGTGGTACAGCACATGCCGAGCGGTGGCTCCCCGGCGCGGGCTGTGGGGCAGGCTTTTTCACCAGCCGCAGCATCATTGCCCAAGGGGGGCTGATGGACATTCTCTATCTGCTGATTCCGCTGTCGGTGGGACTCGTACTGCTGGTGCTGATGGGGCTTGCGTGGGCGGTGCACCGCGGGCAGTTCGAAGATGTCGAGCAAGAGGGCGAGCGCATACTGCGCGGAGACTGAATGCCGCGTGGGCGCCCGGCCTGTGTATCGCCGCGCCCGCATGCTTTTGCCTCAGCCGCGCGGAAACAGCGCGTCATTGTGCGCGCCCTCCGAGTTGTCGGATACGCGCATCTCCAGTCCCAACAGCGATGCGCCGGGCTGGTTGACGGCGTTGAACACGCTGTTGATCGCAAGTCGGCGGGGCTGCCAAGTGGAGTCGTCGGACAGGAAGACCTCGCGTTCGGCGTGCAGCGCCTCGGCCTCGCCAGTTTTTCCGAGTTTGGTAGCCAGTGCGATTTTTGCGCCGTAGCCGTCCACCACCGCCGCCGCCGTGGTTTGCAGGCAGTCCACCACCAGGTACTGCTTGAACTGGGTGTCATGTAATGCGGCCTCCTGAAAAAATTGTTCGAAGTCGGCCTCCGAGGACTCTTGGCGCAGTCCGAGATTGGAGGGGTCCTGTTTGAAGTCGGCAGAAAACTTGGTGTACGTGTTGCCGTGGTTGATCCAGCGTGCGCGGTCCGCCTTGGCCGCCTGCTCGTAGCGAGGCAGATCGAGAAACTCCGACACCCGGCGGCTGCGCAAAGGGTCCGTCACCCCGTCCATGGTGACCAGCCGCTTGGTGACCTCCGTGCCGCCCACCCAGTCGGCCGCGCGCGAAAACCCGGCCGTGTCGCCAGCGTTCAGCGTCTTGCCTTGCCCCAGGTCTTTCAGGCGCAGGCTGAGGCTGGCTGCGGCGCCGACCTGCGTGAGCGTGCGCGCGCCCAGCTTGACCTCCTGGTAGCGGTAGTGGCCGGAAACCTCCTCGGCCTTGGTGGTGCGCAGCTCGCCCTGGCTGCGCAGTTGCAGCAACGACAGCCGCGCTTGCGCCACCTGGGCGTAATCCGCTGACGAGCCGGCCGAGGGCGCAGGCCCGGACGCGCCCGCGGCGGACGGCCCTGGCGCTGAGGCCGGTACGCCGCCGCCGCCACGCGCCGCGTTGGCCGCGCCTGGACCCCCTTGCCCGGCCGGCAGCGGGCGCGATACGGCGACTTGCGGCCCGAGATTGCCCGCGACCTCGCCTCGCCGTGACTCGCGGTCGTATTGCCCCAGCAGGTTGAGCGATGCGGCATCGACATTGGAGAGGATGGCGTCCGCCGGTCCGTTGTGTCCCCGCTCCTGCCACATCACCAGATTGCGCAGCAGATCTTCGAACTCCTGCTGGTTGCGCCCCTCGGTTGCCTTGTCGCGCGGCACGCGGGCGAGCAGTCCTTCCTGCCATTGGTATTCGTAGCTGCCGCTGGCAGTCACGTCGACCATGCGCGCGCCGCCGGAGGCGATCCCTTCGCCAGCTTTGAGCGACACTCCTGCGCCGCCCCCGACCTTGGCCCCCACAGTGGACTGGGTACCTACGGTGAGGTAGTAGGCCTGGGTGGTCATGCCGATCTCCAGGACCAGGTCGTGCTGGTACTTGCCGGCCAATCCGAGGCGCAACACCAGCGATGCGGGCGCCGCCATGCCGTCGGGCTGAAACCCCAGTTGCACCTTGGAAGTGTCCAGCCCGTAGCTGTTGCCGCCCGTGAACTTGAACTTGTCGCGTAGCGACATCAGCCGCGCGATCGACACCAGGCCCTCCTGCAGCTCCTGCTTGTCGCCGATCTTGCCGCGGTTCCACAGGGCCGATCCCACCGCGACGTCGAGCGCCTTTCTGAACGTGAGCACGGCCGGTGCGGCGCCTGGCGCATTAGCGGCATGCCGGGCCAACTGGTGCGCGGCTTCGGCCGGCTTCAGGTCGCCGTTTTCGTACTGCGCCCACAGTTGCTGCAGCGCCGGGTCTAAGGCCAGCGCCTGCGCGTCCAACCCGAAATGTTGCGGCACCTGCACCTGGGCGGCGATGGCGCGCGTGAGCTGCTCGGGCGTGCCAGGCGGCACCGCGCTGCTCAGGGACATGGCCAGGGCTTTGAGGGCCCGCTCTGGCAGAGTGGCCTCTTCGCCCCCTCTCAGGCCCACGACCGCGTCCTTCATCGCATCGACCGCCAAGCCGGTGTCGGTGATGAGGCCAGCCTGCGCCAGCGTCTTGGTGGCCGAGGCGATGGCCGAGGGGTTCAGCGCCGTGGCGCCGCCGATGGGCAGCGTGCGCGCGATCATGCCCGACAGGCTGTTCTCGCGCGAAGTGGACGACAGCATGTCGGTGGTCAGGCTCTTGAGGAAATCGTCGGCCTTATGCAGCGCCGTGCCGGCACCGCTTTCCAGGAAGTCGTTGCGCACGGTGTTGAAGGCGCGCCGCAGCGCGGGCTCCACACCTTCGAGCTGAAAGCCCGGCGACTGCACAACCTGTGCGGCGGCGGCGCGCGCCTGACGCAGCAGCGGCTGGGCCGTGGTGGCGGCGCCGGCCAAGGCCGCATCGGCAGCAAAGAGCACGCGCAGCGCGTTGTCGCAGCGCGCCTTGGTGGCTTTGTCCAGCGGGGCACTCTCGCGGCCGGGCAGCGAGGCGGCCATTGACAGCATTTCTATGCCCCTCGGCAGCAGCGCCATCTCGCGGGCCAGCGCCACCGCGGCGGCGTCCTCCGGCGATGCAGTTTCGGGGGCAGCAGCAGCAGCAGCCAGGCGCGCCGCATCCATCGTCCCGAGGGTTTCCAGCGCAAGCGACGCTTGTCGGCCTTGCGCTGGGTTCAAAGCTACCTCCGGCGCCGTAGTGTCGTCGCTCTGGCTATGCCCGAACGCGATCACGGCGGCATCGAAGACGCTCTCCAGCACCATGTCGGCGGGCAATTGGTCGTCCTTGGCGGGGCGGGCGTTCAGGCGGTCGATCAGGGTGCGGAGGGTCTGGCCGAACGAAGGGTCCGCCGCACCCGCCTGCTCAATCACCGCCGCCATGGACAGGGCCTCAGCGGTAGCCACTGCGGCGAGGGCGTCTTTGTGCTGGAGCAGCACCCGGGCCTGCTCTGCGGCCACGCTGCCGAGCTTGGCGAACACCTGCGCCAACGCGGGCTTCACGTCGTCCGGCAGCGCTGGCATGGCGGCCTGGTGGTCCTGCAGCGCCTGCGCATGCGTTACGCGTCGCTCCGCCGGGGCCTGCGCCGGAAGTTGATGCAGCGCATCGGACAGCAGCTTGAATTCGGCCACATAGCCGCCCAGCCGCTCGCCCTGATCGCCAGCGGCGGCCTGCAGGCAAAGCACTGCCTTGTCCAGCGCGATGCGAATGCCTTGAGCCGCGTATTGCGCACCGGCCGCGGCGATGGTTGTCTGCTGGCGCTGTACCCGCGCCAGCAGCACTGGCGAAGTCGCTCGCGCACCAGATTGCACATCGGCAGCAGCCATGTTCGCGAGCAATGGTGTGGGCCGGCTCTTCAAACCCACCGCCTGCGCGGCAGCGGTCGCCGCGGTGGTGAATGCCGAGCCGATCTGTGCAACTACACCGGGCGCCGTACCGTCTGGCGGAGCGAACGCCGATGCGGCGGCCGCTGCCCTGCTGGACAGCAGCCAGCCGTCGAAGTGCGCCGTGTCCAGCAGCTGCGCCGCCGCCTGCAGTTGGGCTTCACGCTCTGCGGGCACCGCGAATTCGAAGCGCCCCGCCTGCAGCGGCGCAAACTTGAGGTGCTTGGGCATCTGTCCCGGCGGGCCGCCAGCCGATAGCTGGTTCATCAACTGATAGCCCGGCACGGCGGCGGTGACGGTAATGGGGTTGTAGCGCTCGCTGCCGTACAGGCGCTGTATAGATGTGCGCTTTTGCGGTGCCACGGCCGTAGAGATGCCAACGGGCGCGTCGTTCGCGCCTCGCCCGCCGGACTCGATGTCCCGGGGGGGAGTGCGGCGCCGACGCAGGTCGGAGAAGTAGCTGGACGCTCCCTGCTGCGATGAAGACAGCGATGAGGATGATGGTGTGCCCCGTGAACCTGGCCGAGCGCCCGAGGCCGCCCCCAGCGCGTGTGAGTCTGCGCGCGCGGCAGGCGGCTGGGGCACCGCAGACCTGCTGTCGATGGATGTTTTTGAAACCATCATTACTCCCTGATTTGTTGTGCGGACGCGTCATATCCTGAACTTCCCCAAGTCCGGGTGCAGCGTGGAGGCGAGGTGACTGCTCTTTCTCCGAAACAGCCACGCGCCTTGGTTGCCTTCGCAGCAATATCCGGGGCAGACTCATCGCAACGGTTGACATGCGTCAATGCCCCCAACGTGTATCCGGAAGAAACTTTCCGTGCAATCAAAGAGGTGCACGATGGAATCTCCAAAAACCGCTGCCGCGCATTACGACGACACCGTCGTGCTGCAGTTTTCGATCATGGCCGTGGTGTGGGGGGTGGTGGGCATGCTGGTCGGCGTCTTCATCGCCGCCCAGCTGGCCTGGCCGGAACTCAACTTCGGCATTCCCTGGCTCAGCTACGGCCGTCTGCGGCCGCTGCACACCAACGCGGTGATCTTCGCCTTCGGCGGCTGCGCGCTGTTCGCCACCAGCTACTACGTGGCGCAGCGCACCTGCCAGGTGCGCCTGTTCGCGGGGCCGCTGGCTTCGTTCACGTTCTGGGGCTGGCAGCTCGTCATCGTGGCGGCGGCCATCAGCCTGCCGCTGGGCTACACCACCGGCAAGGAATACGCCGAGCTGGAATGGCCCATCGACATCCTGATCACGCTGGTGTGGGTGTCTTACGCCATCGTGTTCTTCGGCACCATCGGCCGCCGCAAGGTGCGCCACATCTACGTGGCCAACTGGTTCTTCGGCGCGTTCATCCTGGCGGTGGCGCTGCTGCACCTGGTCAACAGCGCCGAAGTGCCTGCCGGCTGGATGAAGAGCTACTCGGCCTATGCCGGCGTGCAGGACGCGATGGTGCAGTGGTGGTACGGCCACAACGCCGTGGGCTTCTTCCTCACCGCGGGCTTCCTCGGGATGATGTATTACTTCATCCCCAAGCAGGCCGGCCGCCCGGTGTACAGCTACCGCCTGTCGATCGTGCACTTCTGGGCGCTGATCTTCACCTACATGTGGGCGGGCCCCCACCATCTGCACTACACCGCGCTGCCGGACTGGACGCAATCGGTGGGCATGGTGTTCTCGCTGATCCTGCTGGCCCCCAGCTGGGGCGGGATGATCAACGGCGTGATGACGCTGTCGGGCGCCTGGCACAAGCTGCGCGACGACCCCATCCTGCGCTTCCTGATCGTGTCGCTGTCGTTCTACGGCATGGCCACGTTCGAGGGCCCGATGATGTCCATCAAGACCGTCAACGCGCTCAGCCACTACACCGACTGGACCGTGGGCCACGTGCATGCCGGCGCCCTGGGCTGGGTGGGCCTGATCACCATGGGCTCGCTCTACTACCTGATCCCGCGCCTGTTCGGCCGGGAAAAGATGCACTCGGTGCCCGCCATCGAGCTGCACTTCTGGATGTCCACCATCGGCATCGTGCTGTACATCGCCGCGATGTGGATCGCCGGCGTCATGCAGGGGCTGATGTGGCGCGCGGTCAATGCCGACGGCACGCTCACCTATACCTTCGTCGAAAGCGTGAAGGCCACCTATCCGTTCTACGTGGTCCGCTTCGCCGGCGGCCTGCTGTACCTGGGCGGCATGCTGGTGATGGCCTGGAACGTGTGGGCCACCGCCATCTCGGGCCGCTCGGTCAAGGTGTCGATCCCCGCCGTGAACACGGCCCATGCCTGAGCCCCGAGGAGCCCATTCCATGTCCGAACACAACCCCAAATCGGCCGGCTTCTCGCACGAGAAGATCGAGACCAACAACTTCCTGATGATCGTGCTGATCGTGCTGGTGGTCGCCATCGGCGGCCTGGCCGAGATCGTGCCGCTGTTCTTCCAGAAGTCCACCACCGAACCCGTGACGGGTGTGCAGCCCTACACCGCGGTGCAGCTGCTGGGCCGCGACATCTACCTGCGCGAGGGTTGCTACAACTGCCACTCGCAGATGATCCGCCCCTTCCGCGCCGAGACGCTGCGCTACGGCCACTACTCGGTGGCCGGCGAGTTCGTGTACGACCACCCCTTCCAGTGGGGCAGCAAGCGCACCGGCCCCGACCTGCACCGCGTGGGCGGCAAGTACAGCGACGAGTGGCACCGCATCCACCTGAACAACCCGCGCGACGTGGTGCCCGAATCCAACATGCCCGCCTACAGCTGGCTGGAGAAGACGCCCGTCGATCCCGCCGTGGCCGCGCCGCGCATGAAGGCGCTGCGCACGGTGGGCGTGCCCTACACCGACGAGCAGATCGCCGCCGCGTCCGAGGAGGTCAAGGGCAAGACCGAGATGGACGTGCTCGTGGCCTACCTGCAGGTCATGGGCCGCGCCCTCAAGTAACGAACCCCAAGGAGCTGGTCATGGACATCACCACTGTGCGCATCGCCGCCACGCTGGCATCGCTGGCGTGCTTCCTCGGCATCCTGGTCTGGGCGTTCTCGCGCCGCAACCGGGCCCGGTTCGAGGAGGCCGCGCGCCTGCCCTTCGAGCAAGACTGATCCGCAAAAAACAATGAGAACGACATGAGTGACTTCACCCACAATTTCTGGTCGGTGTACGTGGCGGGGCTGACCGTGGTCGGCATCCTGGGCTGCCTGCTGCTGCTCTGGATCACGGCCCGCAAGAAGGTCGCGCCCAGCACCGACAACACCACGGGCCACGTCTGGGACGAGGACCTGCGGGAGATGGACAACCCCATGCCGCGCTGGTGGATGTGGCTGTTCGTGCTCACCATCGTCTTCGGCTTCGGCTACCTGGCCGTCTATCCGGGCCTGGGCCGATTCGCCGGCCAGTTCGGCTGGACGCAGGCCGGCGAGTACGAGGCCGAGATGGCCAAGGCCCGCACCGAGCTCGCGCCGCTGTACGCTCGCTTCGCCGCGATGAAGACCGAGGAGATGGCCGCCAACCCCGAGGCCATGGCCATCGGCGAGCGCCTGTTCATGAACAACTGCGCGCAGTGCCACGGCTCGGACGCACGCGGCAGCAAGGGCTTTCCCAACCTGGCCGACAACGACTGGCTGCACGGCGGCGCACCGGAGAACATCCGCGAGACGCTGGAGAAGGGCCGCATGGGCACCATGCCGCCCATGGCCGCGGCCGTGGGTTCGCCGGAGGAGATCCGCAACCTCGCGCACTATGTGCTGAGCCTGTCGGGCAGCCCGCACGATTCGCTGCGCGCCTCGCTGGGCAAGTCCAAGTTCACCGCCTGCGCGGCCTGCCACGGCATGGACGGCAAGGGCAACACGGCCCTGGGCGCGCCCAACCTGACCGACGACGTCTGGCTGCACGGCTGGGGCGAGGCGGCCATCACCGCCATGGTCAACCACGGCAAGGTCAACGTGATGCCGGCCCAGGCCGACAAGCTGACCGAGGCGCAGATCGGCGTGCTCACCGCCTACGTATGGGGTCTGTCCCACCGCGCGAACGCGGTGCGCTGACGGCGCCGATGCCACCGGGGAACGCGATCCGGGCCTTTCCCTCGGCGCGCCCTGGCCGGCGGCGCAGCCGCTGACGCGTTCCCTTGCCGGCCCACCCTTTCGAGAACTGCCATGAAGCCACCCAGCGGGCCTGCCCGCAAGGTCATTCCCATCACCCCGGTCGCGCCTGGCGCTGCCGATGCGGCCGCCGAGATGGTGTCGCTGTACGAGGCGCAAAAGAAGATCTACCCGCGCTCCATCCGCGGCCTGTTCACCCGCTGGCGCTGGGCCATGGTGGCCCTCACGCAGCTCGTGTTCTATGCGCTGCCCTGGCTGCAGTGGGGCGAGCGGCAGATGGTGCTGTTCGACCTGGGGGCTCGGCGCTTTTACCTGTTCGGGCTGGTGCTGTACCCGCAGGATTTCATCTACCTCACGGGCCTGCTCATCGTCAGCGCGATGTCGCTGTTCCTGTTCACCGCGGTGGCGGGGCGCCTGTGGTGCGGCTTCGCCTGCCCGCAGACGGTGTACACCGAGATCTTCATGTGGATCGAGCACCGGGTGGAGGGCGACCGCAGCGCGCGCCTGCGCCTGGATGCCGGGGGCTGGACCTTCGAGAAGGTGCGCAAGAAGGCGCTCAAGCAGTTCTTCTGGATCGCGGTGGCGCTGTGGACGGGCTTCACCTTCGTGGGCTACTTCGTGCCCATCCGCCAACTGTCGGGCGAGTTGCTGGCAATGCAGGGCGGCTGGCAGATCTTCTGGGTGCTGTTCTACGGCTTCGCCACGTACGGCAATGCCGGCTTCATGCGCGAGCAGGTGTGCAAGTACATGTGCCCCTATGCCCGGTTCCAGAGCGCCATGTTCGACCGCGACACGCTGATCGTCACCTACGACGACGCACGCGGCGAGCCGCGCGGTCCCCGAACCAAGACGGTGGATTACAAGGCGCGGGGCCTGGGCGACTGCATCGACTGCACGCTGTGCGTGCAGGTGTGTCCGGTGGGCATCGACATCCGCAACGGCCTGCAATACGAGTGCATCGGCTGTGGGCTGTGCGTGGACGCCTGCAATACCGTGATGGACAAGATGCACTACCCGCGGGGGCTGATCCGCTTTTCCACGCAGAACGGCGTGGCGGCCCGCTGGGGCCGGGCGCAGATGCTGCGCCGCGTGCTGCGCCCCCGCGTGCTGATCTACACCGCGGTGCTGGTGGCGCTGTGCGTGGGGCTGCTGTCCAGCCTGGTGCTGCGCACGCCGCTCAAGGTGGACGTGGTGCGCGACCGCGCCGCGCTCTCGCGCATCGTGGCCGGCGGGCAGTTGGAGAACATCTACCGCCTGCAGATCATGAATGCCACCGAGTCCGGCCAGCGCTACCGCATCGGTGCGAGCGGGCTGCAGGGGCTGCGCGTGGCGTCCGACGCCGAGGTGGAGATCGGCGCGGCCGAGTCCCGCTGGGTGGCCGTGCGCCTTCAGATTCCCTACGGCTCCGCGCCGCCCGGATCGCATGCCGTGCAGTTCGACGTGCAGGCGCTGGGCTCGGGCGGCCATGTCGCCGAGAAGTCGGTCTTCCTGGTGCCGCGATGAGCGCCGCCGGCCCCACCGTCACCGTTTCAGGCGCCAGGCCGCTGGTCCGACCGCCTTTCTTTTCCTGTCAGGAGTGAACACCATGCCATCCCCTACCGCCGCCGCACCGGCTCCCCTTCCTTCGGCCGCTCCCTGGTGGAAGTTCGGCTTCGTCTGGATGGTCATTGCCGGGCCGGCCATCGTGGTCGTGGCGGGCTTCACCACGCTGTGGGTGGCGGTCGTGCGCCCCGACCCGGTGGTGGCCGAGGACTACTACCGCCAGGGCATCGAGATCAACAAGACGCTGCAGGGCGCGCCGAACAGCCTGGCCCCGGCCATGAAGGCGCGCAACCATGCGGCCACCCCCGCGCAGGACCAGCCGCGCTGAAAGCGGCCTGATCGCACCACCCCCCGAAACGAGGAGACAAGCGCAATGTGGACCCAACGCCTCATGTGGATTGCATGGCCCGCCTTCCTGATGGCGGGCGTGCTGGAAATGCTGGTCTTTGCCCTGGTGGACCCGCAGGACATGCACTGGTTCGGCCAGCCGCTGGCGCTCTCGCGCGAGGGCGTCTACACCATTGCCTTCTTCGCTTTCTGGCTGGTGACGATGGCGTCGAGCGCGCTCACCACGCTGCTGGCCCTGTCGCCGTTCGAGCTGAACCGCTGCCCCGTGCCGGTGACCGACCGGCCCGCCGACTGCGCGCGCCACCACCCGGGCGCATGAAATGCCAGCGCCGGTACCGGGGCCCGGCCGCTCAGTGGCAGTTCTGCGAATTCACGATGCGCTTGAGCGCCGCGGTCTCCAGGATGCGCACGTGGCGCTGCTTGACCTCGACGATGCCGTCCTCGACGAACTTCGAGAAGGTGCGGCTCACCGTCTCCAGCTTGAGCCCGAGGTAGCTGCCGATTTCCTCGCGCGTCATGCGCAGCACGAGTTCGGACTGCGAGAAGCCCCGGGCATGCAGGCGCTGCACCAGGTTGAGCAGGAAGGCCGCCAGGCGCTCTTCCGCCCGCATGCTGCCCAGGAGCAGCATCACGCCGTGCTCGCGCACGATCTCGCGGCTCATGATCTTGTGCACGTGGTGCTGCAGCGCCGTGACCTCGCGCGACAGCTCCTCGATGCGGTCGAAGGGCATGACGCAGACCTCGGCATCTTCCAGCGCGACGGCGTCGCAGGTGTGGTGGTCGCTGACGATGCCGTCCAGGCCGATGATCTCGCCGGCCATCTGGAAGCCCGTGACCTGGTCGCGGCCGTCTTCGGTCGCCACGCAGGTCTTGAAGAAGCCGGTGCGGATGGCGAACAGCGAGCTGAAGGGCTCGCCGTTGCGAAACAGGGTGGCCCCCCGCTTGACCTTGCGGCGCACGGCCACGATGTCGTCGATCCGCTGCAGTTGCTGATCGTTCAGGCCCAGCGGCATGCACAGCTCGCGAAGGTTGCAGTTCGAGCATGCCACTTTGATGGTTTGCGGATTCATGGGCAAAGGCCTTTTCGGTGAGGGGAGGACGGGCGGCCGGCAGGGTGGAAAGCCCCGGGCGAACGCAAGGCGCCTGTCATGGATCAATTGTGGCAGCGTGCGCCTGCAGAACCCTTGACCCAGGTCAAGGGTTTCCCGGGAAGGCTGCGGCACATTGGGCAGGCACAAGGAAATCCCATGATCGCTGTCACCCCTGAACTCCTGCGCCGCTTCGACGTGCCCGGCCCCCGCTACACCTCCTACCCGACCGCCGACCGGTTCGTGGAGGCCTTCGGACAGGACGAATACGTTCTCGCGCTGCAGCAGCGCCGCCTGGGGTCGGCCGCCAAGGCATTGCCCTTGTCGCTGTATGTGCACATTCCCTTTTGCGAGTCGCTGTGCTACTACTGCGCCTGCAACAAGATCATTACCCGCCACCCCGAGCGGGCCGAGGTCTACCTGCGCTACCTCAGCCGCGAGATCGACCTGCACACGGCCCAGTGCGGCGTGGGGCAGGTGGTGAGCCAACTGCACTTGGGCGGAGGGAGCCCGACGTTCCTGTCGGACGACGGCCTGCGGTCGCTGATGGCCATGCTCCAGCGCAGCTTCACGCTTGCGCCCGGCGGAGAGTATTCGATCGAGATCGATCCGCGCACGGTGGACGCGGGCCGGCTGGCGCTGCTGGCGGAGCTGGGCTTCAACCGCCTGAGCTTCGGCGTGCAGGACTTCGACCCCGAAGTACAGAAGGCCGTGCACCGCATCCAGCCGGCGAGCCAGGTCTTCGACCTGGTGGCCAGCGCGCGGGCGCTGGGCTTCGAGTCCATCAACGTGGACCTGATCTACGGCCTGCCGCGGCAGACACCCGAGTCCTTCGAGCGCACGCTCGAGCAGGTGGGCCGGTTGCGGCCCGACCGCATCGCGCTGTATGCCTATGCCCACCTGCCCGAGCGCTTCAAGCCGCAGCGCCGCATCGTGCCGGCCGACCTGCCGCTGGCGGCGTCGAAGGTGGCCATGCTGTCGCAATCGCTGCGGTCGTTCCAGGAGGCCGGCTACGTCTATGTGGGCATGGACCACTTCGCGCTGCCGGGCGACGCGCTGGCCGTGGCCAAGCGCCAGGGCCGGCTGCACCGCAACTTTCAGGGCTACAGCACCCAGCCCGATTGCGACCTGCTCGGCCTGGGCGTGTCGGCCATCGGCCGCGTGGGCGCCACCTACAGCCAGAACGCCAAGACGCTGGACGAGTACTACGACTTCATCAACCAGGGGCGCCTGCCGGTCGTGCGCGGCCTGGCGCTCACGCGCGACGACCTCGTTCGCCGCTCCGTCATCATGGCGCTGATGTGCCAGGGCGAGGTGCTGTTCGAGCCGGTGGAGCAAGCGTGGCTCATCGATTTCCGGCAGTACTTCGCCACCGAACTGCAGGCGCTGGAAGACCTGCAGGCACAGGGCCTGGTCGTGCTCGGCCAGGAAGGCATCGAGGTCACGGCCATGGGCTGGTTCTTCGTGCGCGGCGTGGCCATGCTGTTCGACCGCTACCTGCAGGCCGACCGCAACCGAGCGCGCTTTTCCCGCATCATCTGAACCGGAAGGACGCCGCCATGCCTGACACCCTGGTCTGGACCGCATTGACCATGGGGCTGGCGGGCGGTCCGCATTGCCTGGCGATGTGCGCGGCGCCCTGCGGCGCGCTGGTGCGCGCGGGTGGCCTGGGCCAGACCACCGCGCCAAGCGGGGGGGCGCAGCCGGTGCGGTGGGCGGGCCGTGGCGCGGCTTTGCCGGCGGGGCGCGTGTGGGCACGGCCCTTGGCCTTCCATCTGGGTCGGCTGGCCGGGTACGCCCTGGCGGGCGCGATGGCGGCCTGGGCCATGGACCGCCTGGCCTGGCTGACCCAGCAGGCGGCTGCGCTGCGGCCGGCCTGGACGCTGCTGCACGTCGCCGTGCTCGCCTGGGCCGTGCTGCTGGTGTTCCAGGCGCGTCAGCCGGCCTGGGTGGACCACGCGGGGCGCGTGCTGTGGCAGCGCGTCGCCCCCTGGGTACGCTCGCCCGGCGGCCTGTTTTCCACGGGCTTGGCCTGGGCCTGCATGCCCTGCGGCCTGCTGTATTCCGCGCTGCTGCTCGCGGCCTTGACCGGAAACCCCTGGCGCGGGGCGCTGGCCATGGTCTGCTTCGGCGTGGGTGGCACGGCCTGGCTGGTGGCCGGCCAGTGGCTCTGGCAGCGGCTGCGGGGCGGTGGTGCTGCCGGGGATGCCCGAGGAGGGTGGGGCGTGCGGCTGTCCGGCCTGTTGCTGTTCGGAATTGCCGCCTGGGGGCTGTGGATGGACGTTTTCCACCGCCAGGCCGAGCCCTGGTGTCTCTAGCCAAGCCCTTCGAACAGGGGGTTAACAACGGCTATCGTGATCGGGGTTCGTGAAGTTTTTGACATTTGATTCGGGGGTGTATTAACTGGTGATAATGGTTACCAATACCCCGGCGTCCCCGTGGCGCCTTCCGGCGCCCCCCGAAAGTGACTAATCCCCTTCTCATCGATGTCGGCCGGCTGCGTGTAGGCATGTACATTCAGCTCGATCTGGGCTGGATGAACCACCCTTTTCCGGTCAGCAGTTTCCGCATCGCCTCGCCGGAGCAGATCAGTACCCTCGCCGCCCTGGGCCTGTCCCAGGTGCGGTGGATTCCTTCCAAAAGCGATCCGTCGGTGCAGGGCCTGTTGCCGCCCGGCCATCCTTCCGCCCCCGATCCCGTGACCGAAGCCGCCCGGGCGCCCGTGGAGACAGGGCCTTCGATCGCCCAGGCCTCCATGGCGGAGTTCCGCGAGCGCATCAAGGCGCAGAGCCGCTCCCTGGCCGCCTGCGACGAGCGCTTCGCGCGCGCTACGCGGGTGTACGAGCGCCTGGCCACCAGCGCCGAGCAGGACCCTTCGGAGGCGCGTGCCTCCACCAACGCGCTGGTGTCCAGCTGCGTGGATGAACTGCTCGACCAGGGCGACTCCGCCATCCGCCTGCTCTCCGAGCGGGTGGGCACGCGCGCGGCGCTGCATTCGGTCAACGTGATGGTGCTGTCGCTGCTGCTGGGCAAGGCCCTGGGCCTGTTAGGCGACGACTTGCAGCCCCTGGGCGCCGCCGCGTTGCTGCATGACCTGGGCAAGATCACGCTGCCGCCCCATGTGGCCCAGCCGCATTCCGCACTGGGCCCGGCCGACCAGGCCCTGTACGAGGCGCATGTCGGCGAATCCGTCGTGCTGGCAGAGCGCATGGGCCTGAGCACCGCCGTCATCGAAGCCATCGCGCATCACCATGAAATGGCCGATGGCACGGGCTTTCCGCTCCAGCTCAAAGGGGCCGACATCTCCCGCGGAGGGCAGGTGCTGGCCCTGGTCAATTACTACGACCGGCTGTGCAACCCGCTGCGGGGCGCCAACGCGCTGACCCCGCACGAGGCGCTGTCGGTGATCTTCGCGCAGCACAAGCACCGTTTCGATGCCGTGGTCCTGCGGGCCTTCATCCGCATGATGGGCGTGTACCCGCCGGGCTCGATCGTGCAGCTCGTGGACGACCGCTACGCCATCGTCACGGCCGTGAACTCCGCCCGCCCGCTGCGGCCCAAGGTGATCGTGCACGAGTCCGGCGTCTCCAAGGACGATGCCCTGGTGATCGACCTGGAAGACCAGCCGGCGCTGGGCATCCGCCGCAGCCTGCGGCCCGCGCAACTGCCGCGCGATGCGCTCGACTACCTGTCGCCCCGCAAGAGGATCTGCTACTACTTCGAACGGGCCGTCGACGCCGCGCCGACCGGGGCCCGGACGTGATCCGCGGTCCGCAAGGCAGCGTGTGGCGCGCCGTGTTCGACGGTTTGCTGGAGGCCGTGTGGCTGGTGGAGCCCGAGGGGCTCACGGTGCGCTTCGCCAATCAGAGCGCGGCCGCGCTGCTCGGGCGCTCCCCCGAAACCATGGAAGGTGCGGACGCCGTCGAACTGCTGGCCTGCACGCCGGAAGACCTGTACTTCTGGGCGCAGGACCGCGATGCGCTGATGCGCGGCATCCAGTCGCATTCCGGCCTGCTCGGGGGCGATGGCCAGTTCATTCCGGTGGACCGGCGCGTGTCGCGCGTGGATTCGCCCGCGGGCGAGGCACTGCTGCTGGTGACCATGATCGATCGCCGCGAGCAGGCCTCGACCGAGCGCGAGCTGGAAATCCTGCTGTCCGAATTGCGCGCCACGCTCGACTCCGCGGCCGATGGGATTCTGGTGTGCGACATGGGCGGGCGCATGCGGGCCTTCAACCAGCGGCTGGCGCAGCTGTGGGACATGCCCGAGAACCTGCTCGTGCAGCGCAACGACGCCGCCGTGGTGGCCCACATGCAGCAGCAGGTGGCCAATGCCGATGCCTACCGGGCGCGGTTGTCGTCCATCGCGCTGGAGCCGGGCCGCGAGACCACCGACATCCTGCACCTGCTCAACGGCACCATCATCGAGCGCCGTTCGGTGCCGCAGCTGAGCCAGGGCCGGCCCGTGGGTCGGGTGTTCTCGTTCCGCGACGTGACGCTCAACGCCGAGGCGCAGGCCAGCCTGCGGCTGGCCGCGCGGGTGTTCGACTCCAGCCTGGACGCCATCTTCATCGCCGACGATCGGCACCAGATCGTGCGCATGAACCCGAGCTGCGAGCGGCTGATCGGCGCGCCCGCGGTCGCCTTGCAGGGCGTGCCCGCGGTCTCGCTCTTCGGAGCCGAGGGCGCGCAGCCCGGCTGGATGGAACACGTCCTGGCGGCGTGGGAGCGCGACGGCTTCTGGGAGGGCGAGCTGCGCCTGCCCGAGGGCGGCGCGAACGGGGCCGCGCGACGGGCCTGCGCGGTGCACCTGTCGTGGGTGGTGCTGCGCAGTGAGACGGGCAATGCGCTTCAGAGCATCGGCTTCATGCGCGACCTCACGCAACAGCACGCGGCCCGCACGCGCATCGAGGAACTGGCCTACAGCGACGTGCTCACCGGCCTGCCCAATCGGCTGCGCCTGTCGCGCCGCGTGGGCGAAGCCATCGACGCGATCCAGCAGGGACCGCGCCCGGACGCCGGCACCTTCGCCATCCTGTTCGTGGACCTGGACCGTTTCAAGATCATCAACGACTCCCTGGGCCACCTGTTCGGCGACCGCGTGCTGCAGATCGTGGCCAAGCGCCTGCAGGGCTGCCTGCGCCAGAGCGACATGCTGTGCCGCCTGGGCGGCGACGAGTTCGTGGTGTACCTGCACGGGGGCGATGCCGCGATCGCCGAAGGCGTGGCGCGCCGCATGCTCGAGGACATGCTGCGGCCCTTCATGCTCGACGGCATGGGGTTTTCCATCCAGTGCAGCATCGGGGTGGCGCTGTACCCGCAGGACGGCGAGACGCTGGACGACCTCATCAAGCAGGCCGACACCGCGATGTACCGCGTGAAGGAGCGTGGCCGCGGAAGCTACGGCTTCTACCAGCCGCAGATGAATGCCGACCTGCTGTCGCGCATGAAGCTCGAACACGCCATGCGACAGGCCCTGGGGCAGCAGCGCATGGTGGTCCACTACCAGCCGCAGGTCGCCATGGCGACCGGCAGCGTGGTGGGCGCCGAGGCGCTGCTGCGCTGGACCGATCCGGAACTGGGGCCCATTTCGCCGGGCGTTTTCATTCCGCTGGCCGAAGAGTCCGGCTACATCATCACGCTGGGTTCATGGGTCATGGAGCAGGCCGTGCAGGAGGCCGCGCGCTGGATGCGCTCGGGCTCGCCGCTCGTGATGGCCGTCAACGTGTCGGCGCTGGAATTTCGCCAGCCCGATTTCGTCGATCGGCTCACGCAGCTTTTGCTCAAGCACGGGCTGCCGGCCTCGCTGCTCGAACTGGAGCTGACCGAAACCATCCTGCTGCAGGACGCGCAGGAGATGGAGCAGCGCCTGCAGGCGCTCGCCGAGCTGGGCATCGGCCTGGCCATCGACGATTTCGGCACGGGCTATTCCAGCCTGGCCTATCTGAAGAAGCTGGCGATCCACAAGCTCAAGATCGACCAGTCGTTCGTGCGGGGCCTGCCGGACGACGACGGCGACCGCGCCATCATCAATGCCATCGTGCACATGGGGCGCGCGCTGCACATCGAAGTGGTGGCGGAGGGCGTGGAAACCCAGCAGCAGCGCATGGCGCTGGAGCAGATGGACTGCCGTTATTTCCAGGGGTATCTGTGCGCGCCGGCGATGCCGGCCGAAGCCTTCAGAAACCTGCTGGCGAGCCGCCAGAGCTATTCGTGGGGACTGTCGACGCCGGCGTGAAGACCGCCGGGCCGCGGGGGGAAACAGGTGTCTGCGAATGCCACCGGACCGGCATCCTGAACCGGGGGTTCAGGTGGGCGAGGGCAGCCAGGCGTTGGGTTCATCTGACGCGAGATGATCACGCTCACCGGGCAATGTACCAAGCCCGTGCTCAATGAGCATTGGTTCAAGGAAATATAAAGCCCGGCAGCACCGCAGACGTCTCCATTGTAGGCGCTGCATCCACGGCGCGCGAGCGGCCGTTGCGTAACGTTTCTTAAAGAAGGCGGCCGTCGTCGCCGAGCGCATCGTCCAGGCGGCGCAGCAGCAACTGCATCTGGCCGGACGGGTCGCCCGCCAGCGAGGCGTGAGAGGCGTGCGATGGCGCCAAGCCATCGGCGGATTGCGGACCGGCGGCCGGGGCCAGTGGCGCGGGCTCCGTCGGGGCTGCGGCCTGGGCCTGCGCAGCGGAGGCCAGGTCGGCCTCTTCGCGGTCGGCGATCTCGAAGGCCAGGTTGAGCGCCGCCAGCACGGCGATGCGCTCGCGGGCCCGCACCTTGCCGGCATCGCGGATGCGCGTCATCGCGGTGTCCACGCGTTCCACGGCCTGCAGCAGGCGCGATTCGTGGCCCTCGGGGCAGCCCAGCAGATAGCTCTGCTGCATGATCTGGACTTCGATCTGCTTCATTCGGCGTCCTTCGAGGGGGGCGTCGCGGGCAGGCTCTCCAGCAGCGCGTCCACACGGGCGCGGGCGGTGTTGAGCCGGGATTTGAGCGAGTCTCGCTCCTGGGTGAGATGGACCACCTGGGCGGTCAGCAAGGCATTGGCGCGTTGCAGTTCCGCATGGCGCAACAGCAGCCGCTCCACGCGTTCGGCGATCTGGTCGATGGGGGAGGATGGATCCATACAGCCGCGATTGTAGGGTTGGCGCCACCACCCGCCCATCCGGCGGCGTTTACAGGCTGCAACACCCGTAAAATCCACGGGTTGGTGCTCGCAGCATGGTTCGCATGCTGCAGTTCAACGGGAAGCAGGAAGGTTGCGTTCGCCAGAGCGCGCCGTGCCTGCGCTGCCCCCGCAACGGTCAGCGGACGAGTCGGCCCTTTTCTTCGACTCACTCTCCAGCCATGAGCCACTGGACGCCTTGAACAAGCGCCTGGGAAGGCGCTGGAGGGCGCTCCGCCAGCCCGGATACCGGCCAACAACGTGGCCGCGCTTGGGACTGCCATGGTCCTGAAGGCGCGGCTGTTTCGCCCAATGCCGGCGGGGAAGCCGGCGCGGGGATGTTTGCCAGTCTGTCTGTTTCCATGAAAAAGCCCTTGTTCCCCGCGCGCGCCGCTGCCATTGCCGCCGCCGTGCCTTCCCCTTCTTCGCCCCTGCGGCCTGCCGCCCTGGCCGTGTCCCTGGCCCTCGCGTTCGCCGCCGCACCCGCCGCCCACGCGCAGGATGCCCCCGTGCTGTTGGCGCAGAACCAGCGCGTGCCCTCCCTGGGCGAAACCGTGGTGGCTGCCACGCGCACGCCCCAGCCGCTGGCCGACCTGGTGGCCGATGTGTCCGTGCTGGACCGCGAGGCCATCGAGAACAGCGGCGCGACCGGCCTGGCCGACGTGCTGGCCCGCCTGCCCGGCGTCGAGATGGTCCGCAACGGCGGCCCGGGCAGCGCCACCAGCCTGTACCTGCGTGGTGCCGAGACGCGCTTCACGGCCGTGTACATCGACGGCGTGCGCATGGATTCGCAGTCCACCGGCGGCGCGCCGTGGGAGGCCATTCCGCTGGCCGTCATCGATCGCATCGAGGTGCTGCGCGGCCCGGCCGGCGCGGTGTACGGCTCGGACGCCATCGGCGGCGTTGTGCAGATCTTCACGCGCCGGGGCGAGGCCGGCACCGCCCCCTACGTGGGCGTCGGCGTGGGCAGCCAGGGCACCTACAAGGCCGAGGCCGGCGTGAGCGGCGCCACCGGCGCGGTGGACTACGCCGTGGGCCTGGCGCGCGAGACGAGCCAGGGCTTCAACGCCCGCACCGTCGCCACGCAGAACCCCGACAAGGACGGCTATCGCCGCACGTCCGGCAACGCCCGGGTGGGCCTGCAGATCGATGCAGTCCACCGCCTGGAAGGCACGCTGGTGGCCAGCGAGATGAACTCCGGCTACGACACCCTGCCGCTGGGCAACGACGACCGCAACCTGCACCGCATGCACGCCCTCGGCCTGAACTGGGCCGCGAAGTGGAGCCCGCAGTACACCACCCGCATGTCGGTCACCGACTCGCGCGACCGCTACGAGACACGGCCTTCCGTGTACCTCTCCGACACGCGCCTGCGCGGCTACCTGTTCCAGAACGAATGGCGCCAGGGCTCGCACCTGGTGACGGCGGCCCTGGAGCGCCGCGAGGACCACCTGGAGAACGCGCCCATCGACCGCAAGCGTTCGCAGGATGCGCTCGCGCTGGGCTACGGTTTCAATGCCGGCGGCCACACGCTGCAGTTCAACGTGCGCCACGACTCCGACAGCGAGTTCGGCGGCCAGAACACCGGCAGCGCCGCATACGGCTATGCCATCACGCCGCAGTGGCGCGCCACCGCGTCCGTGGGTACCTCGTTCCGCGCGCCCACGCTGTACCAGCGCTTCAGCGAATACGGCCTGGCATCGCTCAAGCCGGAAGAGGGCCGCAATGCCGAGGTGGGCCTGCGCTGGGCCGAGGGCGCCGGCACCTTCTCGGCCGTGGCCTACCGCAACCGCGTGAAGAACCTCATCGTGTTCGGTGGGGCGGGCGGCTGCCCGTCCAATTTCGGCTGCTATGCCAGCACGGCGCGCGCCAAGTACGACGGCGTGACGCTGTCAGGCTCGTACAAGGTGGCCGGCGTACAGTTGCGTGGATCGGTGGATTTCCAGAACCCGCGCGACGAAGACACGGGCCGGCTGCTGGCGCGCCGCTCCAAGCGCCACGGCACGCTGGGAGCCGACACCCAGATCGCCGGCTGGACGCTGGGCACCGAAGTGCAGGCCTCGGGCCGGCGCTTCGACACTGCGGCCAACACCACGGTGCTGGGCGGCTACACGCTCGTCAACCTGTATGCCAGCACGCGCATCGCACGCGACGTGACGCTGCTGGCGCGTGTGGACAACCTGGCCGACAAGGATTACCAGCTGGCCCGCACCTACGCCACTGCGGGGCGCACGTTCTATGCGGGCCTCAAATGGGCGCCGCAATGACCGCGGCGCGGCCAGCGATGAAGAACCCATGAGGGCGAGGGGAGAAGCAGCGCGAGAAGAAGAAGCGGCTGGCATGGCGGGCAGCGTGGGCTGTCCCGCCATCGCCATCGCCGCACCCGCGTCCGGCCAGGGCAAGACCACCGTGACGGCGGCGCTCGCGCGGCTGCACGCGCGCCAGGGGCGCCGGGTGCGGGTCTTCAAGTGCGGCCCCGATTTCCTCGACCCCTGCTGGCACCAATTGGCCAGCGGCGCTCCGGTGCACCAGATCGACCTGTGGATGACCGGCGAGGCCGACATCGCGCAGCGCCTGCATGCCGCCGCGCGCGAGGCCGACCTGATCCTCATCGAAGGCGTGATGGGCCTGTTCGACGGCGCCCCCAGCCTGGCCGATCTGGCGCAGCGTTTCGGGCTGCCGGTGCTGGCGGTGGTCGATGCGTCGGCCATGGGCGCCACGCTGGGGGCCGTGGTGCACGGCCTGCGGCACTACCGCGCGGGCCTGCCATGGGCCGGCGTGCTGGCCAACCGCGTCGCCACCGAACGCCATGCCGACCTGCTGCGCGCAGGTCTCAACGATCCCGCGGACTGGCTGGGCGCGCTGCCGCGCGTGCAGCGGGATGCCCAGGACGGTGCGACCAAGCCTTCCGCCTCCGTGCGGGCGCGGGCTGGCCTGCTGCCCGAGCGGCACCTGGGCCTGGTGGCCGCGCACGAGCTGGCCGATGGCCTGGCGCGGCTGGACGCCGCGGCCGATGCGCTGGCGGCCACGCCGCTGGGCCGCCTGCAACCGCACGAACTGCAGCGCTGGGCCGTGCGCTTTGCCGCGCCCGAGCGGCCCGAGCCCGTGCCGCCGCTGCTGGAGGGCCGCACGGTCGCGGTGGCGGACGATGCGGCGTTCTGCTTCATCTACCGCGCCAACCTGGACACGCTGGCGGCGCTGGGCGCGCGGGTGGTGCGGTTTTCGCCGCTGGCCGATGCCGCGCTGCCGCCGTGCGATGCGCTCTGGCTGCCCGGCGGCTACCCCGAGCTGCATGCCGACCGCATCGCTGGCCACACCGGCATGCAGGCCAGCCTGCGGGCGCACGTGCAGGCCGGCCGCGCGGTGTGGGCAGAATGCGGCGGCATGATGGCGCTGTTCGAATCGATCACCCTGGCCGACGGCCAGCACCGGCCCCTGTGGGGGCTGCTGCCGGGCCGCGTGGCCATGCAAAAGCGGCTGGCGGCCCTGGGGCCGCAGCAGCTGGACGTGGATGGTCACGTGCTGCGCGGCCACACCTTCCACTACTCCACCTGCGACAGCCCGGCCCCGGTGCGGGGGCGCACCGAGCGGCCCGCGCACGCGGGGCCGCCCGGCCCGGGCGAGGCGCTGTACCGCCACGGCAGCATCCACGCGAGCTACTTCCACGCCTGGTTTCCGTCGAGCCCGCGCGCGGTGGCGGCCCTGCTGGGCGCCGGCCCGGATGCGCCACGGGGGGCGGCATGAGCGGCCCCGGCCCCATCGCCGCCAGCGAGCTGATCCTGGGCGGCCAAAAGAGCGGCAAGTCGCGCCGCGCCGAGCTGCTGGCGCGCCAGTGGCTGGCCGATTCGCCCACGCACCGCGCGCTGCTGATCGCCACCGGGCAGCCCTGGGACGACGAGATGCGCGAACGCATCGCGCGCCACCAGCGCGACCGCGCCGAGCGCGTGCCCGGCCTGCGCACGCTGGAAGAGCCGCTCGACCTGGCCCGCGCCATCGCCCGCCACGGCAGCGCCGACACGCTGATCGTGGTGGACTGCCTCACGCTCTGGCTCACCAACTGGCTCATGCCGGCCCCGGCCCCAGCGCCGGTCTCGGAGGGTTTGGAGCCAAATCAGCCTCCAGCGCATGATTGGCTAGGGCAGTGCGCTATGTTTTTAGGAGCAATCAGCCAGTCCCCCGGCCCGGTGGTGCTGGTGGGCAACGAGATCGGCCTGGGCGTGATTCCCATGGGCCGCGAGGTGCGCGCCTTCGTCGATGCACTGGGGAGCCTGAATCAGCGCGTGGCCGAGGCCTGCCAGCGCGTCACCCTGGTCGCGGCGGGCCTGCCGCTCACGTTGAAGGACACGCCATGACGCACCGCTTCTTGCAACGCCTGCGCTGCCATGCCGCTCGCCGGTGGCCCGTGGGCCTGGTGTTGGCGGCTTTCGTCTGGATGGCCGGTGTCACGGCCGCGCAGGCTTTCGAGGTGACCGACGCGCGCGGGCGCACCGTCGCATTCGCCCAGCCGCCGCAGCGCATCGTGAGCCTGCTGCCCTCGCTGACGGAGAGCGTGTGCGAGCTGCAGCAATGCCAGCGCCTGGTGGGCGTGGACCGCTACTCCAACTGGCCCGAAGCCGTGCAGCGCCTGCCGCAACTGGGCGGCGGCATCGATCCGAACATCGAGGCCATCGTGGCCCTGCAGCCCGACGTGGTGCTGCTGGCCACCAGCTCGCGCGCCAGCGACCGGCTGGAGGCATTGGGCCTGAAGGTGGTGGCGCTGGAGCCCAAGACCCATGCCGACGTGCGCCGCGTGCTCGCCACGCTGGGCCAGCTGCTCGGCGTGCCGCAGGAGCAGGGGGCCGACCGGCTGTGGCGCGTGATCGACGCCGGCGTGCAGGCCGCCACGCAGTCGCTGCCGGCCCGCGCGCGCGGGGCCCGCGTGTATTTCGAGGTGAGCCGGGGGCCGTATGCGGCGGGCACGGCCTCGTTCATCGGCGAGACGCTGGCGCGCCTGGGCGCGCGCAACGTGGTGCCGCCCGAGTTGGGCCCGTTCCCGCGGCTGAACCCCGAGTTCGTCGTGCGAGCGCGGCCCGACGTGATGATGGTGGGCAACCGCAGCATGCAGTCCATGGCGATGTACCCGGGCTGGAACAGCCTGAAAGCCGTGCGCGAGCAGCGCGTGTGCCTGTTCGGCCCCGGCGAGGCCGACGTGGTGGTGCGCCCCGGCCCGCGCATGGCCGAGGCCGCGCGCATCATGGCGCGCTGCCTGGCGGACAAGGCGCCATGAGCGTGCCCCGGGACGGCGCACCCGCCATGCCATCGTCATCGCCCATGCCATCGCAGCCCGTGCCGGCGGCCTCGCATGCCGCGCAGCCCGGCCCCGGCCCGCGCCGCGCCGCGTGGCTGGGCGCCTGCCTGCTGGTCGCCAGCGCGCTGCTGCTGGTCGTCGGCGCCTGCGTGGGGAGCACGGGATTCGACAGCCTGCTGCGCATGGGCCAGGACCCGGTGGCCTGGCAGATCGTGTGGGAGATCCGCCTGCCGCGCACGCTGGGCGCGTGGCTGGCCGGCGCGCTGCTGGGGCTGGCGGGCGCTGTGGCGCAGGGCCTGTTCCGCAACCCGCTGGCCGATCCGTACCTGCTGGGCTCGGCCTCGGGCGCGGCGCTGGGCGGCGCGCTGGCGATGGTGGTGTTCGGCGTCTCGCCCATGGCGGCGCAGTGGCTGGCGCGGCTGGGCGTCACCGGCATGGCGTTTCTCGGCGCGGCCGGCGCCGTGGCCCTGACCCTGGTGCTGGCGCGCGGGGTGCAGCACACGCTGCGCCTGCTGCTGGCCGGGGTGATCGTGGGCGTGGTGCTGGGCGCGCTGCGCGACCTGGTGGAACTGGCCTCGCCGGACATCCTGCAGGCCATGCAGGCCTTCACGCTGGGCAGCACCAGCTTCGTCGGCTGGGTGGCCTGCGCGCTCATGGCCGGGGCGTGGGCGCTGTGCGGCATCGCCGCGTGGACCCTGGCGCGCGCGCTCGACGGCCTGACGTTGGGCGAGGCCACGGCCGCCAGCCTGGGCCTGCCGCTGGCGCCCATGCGCGCGGGGCTGGTGGCGGCCATGGCG
Organism: Acidovorax sp. SUPP2825; assembly: GCF_030158995.1. Taxonomy (NCBI): domain Bacteria; kingdom Pseudomonadati; phylum Pseudomonadota; class Betaproteobacteria; order Burkholderiales; family Comamonadaceae; genus Acidovorax; species Acidovorax sp. SUPP2825. The sequence goes on from NZ_BQXK01000009.1 coordinate 102,699, forward strand.
CTGGCCACCGGCACGGCCGTGGCGCAGACCGGCCTGATCGCCTTCGTGGGGCTGGCCGCGCCGCACCTGGTGCGCTCCATCGTCAAGGTCACGCACCAACGGCACATCGTGCTGTCCAGCCTGATGGGCGCGGCGCTGCTGCTGGCGGCCGACATCCTGGCGCGCTGGATCCTGGCGCCGCAGGAGCTGCCCGTGGGCGTGCTCACCGCGGCGCTGGGCGGCACCTACCTGCTGTGGCTGATGCACCGGCGCTCCATGCAGGGCCATTCGCTATGAAAAGCATAGCAATCGAGGCAATCAACATCGCGGCACACATCGGAAATGCCCCGGTATTGAACGGCGTGGACCTGGCCGTGCCCGCCGGCCGCTGGACCAGCGTGGTCGGCCCCAACGGCGCCGGCAAGTCCACCTTGCTCAAGGTGCTGGCGGGCCTGCTGCGCGGCGCGGCGGTGTCGGGCCGGGTCGAACTGCTGGGCCGGCCCCTGGCCGCCATGCCGGCCCGCGAGCGCGCCTGCCGGCTGGCCTGGCTGGGGCAGAACGAGGCCTCGGCGGACGATCTCACAGCCTACGACGTCGCCATGCTCGGGCGCCTGCCGCACCAGCGCTGGATGGCCCCGGCCAGCGCCGCCGACCATGCGGCGGTGGAGCAGGCCCTGCGCACCACGCAGGCCTGGGACTGGCGCCACCGGCCGCTCGGGCAACTGTCGGGCGGGGAGCGCCAGCGGGTCCTGCTGGCGCGCGCGCTGGCCGTGCAGGCCGAGGTGCTGCTGATGGACGAACCCCTGGCCAACCTCGATCCGCCGCACCAGGCCGACTGGCTGCACGCCATGCGCGCGCTGGCGGCGGGCGGCGGCACGGTGGTGAGCGTGCTGCACGAGGTGTCGCTCGCGCTGCAGGCCGACGACATGGCCATCATGGACCGCGGCCGCATCGTGCACCATGGCGCCTGCGCCGATCCGGCCACCCACGCCGCGCTGCAGGCCGTGTTCGACCAGCGCATCCAGGTGCAGCAGGTGGCGGGCCTGTGGGTGTCGCTGCCGCGCATCGACTAGGGCCGGCCGGCGTCCCGACCACCGCTTTCGCCCCTTTTTTTCGAACGACTTCCGAGACATTGCGCATGCAGATCGAAACCCCTCCCGCCGAACGGCGCTCCGAAAAACCCGACGGCGAGCGCCGCGGCATCGTGCTGGTCAACACCGGCAACGGCAAGGGCAAGAGCACCGCCGCGTTCGGCCTCGCCCTGCGCGCCCACGGGCGCGGCAAGCCGGTCAAGATCTTCCAGTTCATGAAGGTGCCCACCGCGCGCTTCGGCGAGCACCGCATGTTCGAGCAGCTGGGCATCCCCATCGAGGGCCTGGGCGACGGCTTCACCTGGAAGAGCCGCGACATCGACCAGTCGGCCGAACTGGCCCGCGCCGGATGGGAGCGCGCGCGCGCCGCCGTGCTGGGCGGCGAATTCTTCCTGGTGGTGCTGGACGAGATCACCTACCCGCTCATCTACGGCTGGCTGCCGCTCGACGAGGTGCTGCAGGTGCTGCGCGACCGCCCGCGCCATGTGCACGTGGTGCTCACCGGCCGCCGCTGCCCGCCCGAGGTGATCGAGTTGGCCGACACGGTGACCGAGATGGGCATGGTCAAGCACGCGTTCCAGGCCGGCGTGCCGGCGCAGCGCGGCATCGAGGATTGAGCCCCGCCGACCGCCCCCGCGCCACCATGCCATCCCCTACGTCGCCCATCGACATGGCGCAGGGCGCCGCCTTCTCCGCAGAGGAGCGCGCCGCCGTGTACCGCACCATCCGCGAGCGCCGCGACATGCGCCACTTCGCGGGCGGGCAGGTCGCGCCCGAGGTGCTGGCGCGGCTGCTGGAGGCCGCGCACCACGGCCCCAGCGTGGGCTTCATGCAGCCCTGGCGCTTCATCCGTGTGGCCGATGGGGCGCTGCGCGGGCGCCTGCACGCCTGCGTGGAGGCCGAGCGCCTGCGCACGGCCGAGGCGCTGGGCGTGCGCGGCGCGGAGTTCCTGCGCCTGAAGGTCGAGGGCCTGCGCGATGCGGCCGAGTGCATCGCCGTGGCGCTAGCCGATGGGCGCGAGGCGCACGTGTTCGGCCGCCGCACGCTGCCGCAGATGGACCTGGCCTCGGTCGCCTGCGCACTGCAGAACCTGTGGCTGGCCGCGCGCGCCGAGGGGCTGGGCATGGGCTGGGTGTCCATGTTCGACCCCGCTGCCGTGGGCGCACTGCTGGGCCTGCCGCCTGGCGCCGAGGCGGTGGCGCTGCTGTCCATCGGCCCGGTGCACGGCTTCTACGAAGAACCCATGCTGCAGCAGGAGCGATGGGCGCGCCGCGCGCCGCTTCACACCGTGGTGTTCGACAACGCCTGGGGCCAGCCGGCGCCCTGGCTGGCGGAAGGCGCTGCCGAGGACCCGATGCCGGCCGCCGGCGAAAAGGGCCCCCGTTGATGGACGCCGCCTGGGCCCTGGCCCTCGCGCCCGCCGCGGCAGTGCCGTTTGCGCTGGCCATCGACCGGTGCTTCGGCGAGCCGCCCGTGGCCGTGCACCCCGTGGTCTGGATGGGCCGCGCGCTGCAGGCCGGCGGCGACCGGGTGGCGCCCCGCGCGCCCACTGCGCGCGACTGGCGGTCTTTCGGGCTGGCAGCGCTGCTGTGGTGTGCGCTGGCCGCCGTGGTTTTGATCGTGTCGGCGGTGCTGCAATGGGCGGTGCTGCGCCACGCGCCGCCATGGCTGGCCGCGGTGCTGATGGCGCTGCTGCTCAAGCCGCTGCTGGCCTGGCGCATGCTGCGCGACGAGGTGCTGGCGGTGGAAGCCGCCCTGGCCGAATCGCTGGAGGCCGGGCGCGCACGCCTGGCGCGCCTGGTGAGCCGCGACGTGCAGGTGCTCGACGCGGTGCAGGTGCGCGAGAGCGCCATCGAGTCGCTGGCCGAGAACCTCAACGACTCCGTGGTCGCGCCGCTGTTCTGGTTCGCGCTGCTGGGCCTGCCCGGCGCCGCGCTCTACCGCTTCGCCAACACGGCCGATGCCATGTGGGGCTACCCCGGCATGCGCGGCGGGCGTTACTGGCAGTGGGCCGGCAAATGGGCGGCGCGCGCGGACGACGCGCTGTCGTGGCTGCCGGCGCGGCTCACGGCGCTGCTGCTGCGAGCCATCGCCGGCGGCCCGCACTGGCGCGTGCTGGCGACCGAAGCGCGCCGCACGCCGTCGCCCAACAGCGGCTGGCCCATGGCCGCCATGGCGCTGGCCCTGGGCGTGCGCCTGGCCAAGCCCGGCGTGTACACGCTCCACCACGAAGGGCGGGGCGCTGACGCCCGCGACACGCCCCGGGCGGCAGGCTGGGCATCGAAAGTGGTCGTTGCCGGCGGATTGATTGCCCTGGTTGCTCACTTTTCAATAGCATTGTGGGTGCTGCAATGGATGTGACGGCGCACGCCCCCCTGCATGGCGGCCCGGACGCCCTGGGCGTGCCGCTGCACGACTTTTCCACCAACAGCAACGCCTGCGGCCCGTGCCCCGGGGCGGTCCAGGCGCTGCGCGAAGCCGATGCCCGGCATTACCCCGACCCGGCCTACACCGCGTTGCGCGAGCGCCTGGGCGCCTTCCACGACGTGGCGCCGGCGCGCATCGTGATCGCGGGCAGCGCGAGCGAATTCATCCATCGCATCACCGCCTTCGCCGCCCGGCGGGGCGAGCGGGCCGTGGCGGTGCCGGCGCATGGCTATGGGGACTACACGCGCGCGGCGCAGGCCTTGGGGCTGGATGTGCGGCGCGCCGCGCCCGGTGCAGGCCAGGCAGGCACCGGACTGTTCTGGGCGTGCGATCCCTCCAGCCCGCTCGGCACGCCCGACCTCGAGCTGGCCGCCTGGGGCCGGCCCGGAGCGCAAGACGGCGCACTGCGCGTGCTCGACTGTGCCTACGCCCCCCTGCGCCTGGAGGGTGCCGCCCCCCCCATGCCCGCCAACGCTTGGCAGTTGTGGACGCCCAACAAGGCCCTGGGCCTGACCGGCGTGCGCGCGGCCTACGCCATTGCGCCGCAGGCGCAGCCGCCGCAAGACCTTGCCGCGCTGCAGTCGCTGGCGCCATCGTGGCCCATCGGCGCCCACGGCGTGGCGCTGCTCACGGCATGGACCCTTGCCTCCACCCAGCGCTGGCTGCGCGACAGCCTGGACACGCTGCGCGCGTGGAAGGCGCAGCAGCAGGCGCTGTGCGAATCGCTGGGCTGGGCCGTCTTGCCCGGGAGCCTGGCCAACTACTTCGTGGCACGGCCTGGGGTGCAGGACTTGCCTGCTGCATTGGCAGCCTTGCGCGAGGAAGGTATCAAGCTGCGGGACTGCGCGTCCTTCGGCTTGCCGGGGCAGGTGCGCCTGGGCGTGCTGCCGCCGGATTCCCAGCAGGCGCTGCGCCAGGCCTGGATCGGCTGACTGCCGCTACCATCCCCGCCTCACCCGCGACCGCTCGAAGGAAGCCGCTCCGCCATGCGCACCATCACCGTCAGCCGCTACGTCACGCCCCTGCGTGAGGGCGGCTCCATGCCCGCCGTCGTCGAGGGCGACGACCTGGGCCTGTACGTGCTCAAGTTCCGCGGTGCGGGGCAGGGCGTGCGGGCCCTGCTCGCCGAGATGATCGCCGGGGGCATCGCCCGCGCGCTCGGCTTGCCCGTTCCCGAAATCGTTCTGGCGCAACTCGACGTGGCCCTGGCGCAGACCGAGCCGGACCCCGAGATCCAGGACCTGATCCGTGCCAGCGGCGGCCTGAACGTGGGGCTGGACTACCTCTCGGGCGCCGCGAACTTCGACCCGGCGGTGGATGCGGTCTCGGACGACTTCGCCTCGCGGCTGGTGTGGTTCGACACGCTGGTGGGCAACGTGGACCGCACGGCGCGCAACACCAACCTGCTGGTGTGGCACCGCAACCCGTGGCTGATCGACCATGGCGCGGCGCTCACTTTCCACCATGCCTGGAACGGCACGGTGGCCCTGCCCGCCAAGCCCTTCGCCCCCATTGCCGACCACGTGCTGCTGCCCCGCGCCACCGCGCTGGCGCAGGTGGATGCGGAACTGGCCGCGCGCCTCACGCCCGCGGTGCTGCAGGGCGTGCTGTCCGAGGTGCCCGATGAATTTCTGCAACTGGCCGGTGCCGACCACGCCGACGGCCCGTTGACCGCGCCCGGCACCCACCGGCAGGCCTACGCGGATTACTTCGCCGCACGGCTGGCCGGGCGCGGCGCCTGGCTGAAAGGAGCGATCGATGCACGCGGCTGATGTGTACGACTACGCCATCGTGCGCGTGGTGCCGCGCGTGGAGCGCGAAGAATTCATCAATGCCGGCGCCATCCTGTCGTGCCAGCGCACGGGCTTCCTTCAGGCCGCCATGGCACTGGACGAGGCGCGGCTGCTGGCCCTGGACCCTGCGGCCGACCTGGACACGGTGCGCCGGCACCTGGCGGCCATCGTCGCCATCTGCGCGGGCGACACGGGCTGCGGGCCCATCGCGCAGATGCCTTACCGATCGCGCTTTCACTGGCTGACCGCGCGGCGCAGCGGGATCATCCAGACCTCGCCGGTGCACACCGGGCGCTGCACCGATGCGGGCGCGGCGCTGGAGCACATCATGGACCGCATGGTCCGGCCGTTGCGTGCGATGGGTTGATGGGGTGAAGGCGCCGCACCCCGCCTCAGCCGGCGCTGTCCGGTAATGTGAAGTCGAACCGGTAGGCGTGCGCCCCGTCGGCGGCGACGTCGATGGTCATGCGACCTTCCAGGCCGGTGAGCGCGTCGGTGCCCGAATCAGGCACCACTGCGATGCGCTGCTCTGGCACGCCGCGCGCCATGGTCGAGCTGTGCTGCAGCACGAAGCTGCCCGGGCGTCCTGCCAGGCTGCCATGCACGGTTTCCATCGCGACGTAGCCGGCCGATCCTGCGGTGGCGCTGCGAAAGGCCAGCATCTCGCCCGTGCTCGTGGCGTCCAGGCTGCCGTGGAAGCGCTTGTCGAGGGACATGCGGAGAAGGCCGCTGGTGCTCGCCGTGTCGCTCAGTGGGTGGGGCGCGGTTTTGACGTCGAAGGGGCCGGTGATGGAATCGGAAATCATGGGTTGTCTCGCGGGTGGAAGCGGCCTGCCCGCTGCAGGAACGCGCAGGGAGGGCAGGGCCTGTCGGTGGAAACGAAGCCGCTATTGAACCGCAAGAACGTGCAACGCGGTTCGGGCCATGCTGGCCGCGAGCCGGGCATGCGGGTCGGGGGACAATACGGCTCCTTCGCCAATCGAACTGCGCCGTGCATTCCGCCCCTTTCGCCTTCGTTGCTCCTCGCCCCACCGCTCCGCTTTTTCCGTGTCCGCTGTTCTGCCGCCGCTGTGGCCGCAGCGCACGGGCCGGGCGCTGACATGGCGGCGCGCTGCGTCATGGTGCTGGGCACCACTAGTGGCGCCGGCAAGAGCTGGCTGTCCACGGCCCTGTGCCGCTGGTACAGCAACCAGGGCCTGAAGGTGGCGCCGTTCAAGGCGCAGAACATGAGCAACAACGCGCGCGTGGTCGCCGGGCCGGGCGGCGGCCACGGCGAGATCGGCAGCGCGCAGTATTTCCAGGCCCTGGCGGCGCGTGCCGAGCCCGATGTGCGCATGAACCCGCTGCTGCTCAAGCCGGAGGCCGACACCCGCAGCCAGGTGGTGCTGATGGGGCAGGTGAGCGAGGAGCTGTCCGCATTGCCCTGGCGCGGCCGCAGTGCGCGCGTGTGGCCGCAGATCGCCGCCGCGCTCGATGCGCTGCGCGCCGAGAACGACGTGGTGGTGATCGAAGGCGCGGGCTCGCCGGCCGAGATCAACCTGCAAGCGAGCGACGTGGTCAACCTGCGCGTGGCGCGGCATGCGGGCGCGAGCTGCCTGCTCGTCACCGACATCGACCGGGGCGGCGCGTTCGCCCACCTCTACGGCACCTGGGCCCTGGTGCCGGAGGATGAGCGCGCGCTGATCCAGGGCTTCGTGCTCAACAAGTTCCGGGGCGATGCGGCGTTGCTGGCGCCTGCGCCCGAGATGCTGCAGCAGATGACCGGCGTGCCCACCGTGGCCACCATCCCCATGCAGTGGCACCACGGCCTGCCCGAGGAAGACGGGGTGTTCGACGATGCCGCGCGCGCCAGCGGCGTGGTGCACACGACCATCGCCGTGGTGGCCTACCCGCGCATCAGCAACCTCGACGAATTCCAGCCCCTGAAGGCCGTGCCGGGCGTGCGGCTGCTGTGGGCCCGCAGCCCGGCCGACGTGGCGGGGGCCGACTGGATCGTGCTGCCCGGGTCCAAGGCCACGGCGGCCGACCTGGCCTGGCTGCGCGCGCAGGGGCTGGACGCCGCCGTGGCCGCGCATGCGGCGCGGGGTGGGCGGGTGCTGGGCATCTGCGGCGGCCTGCAGATGCTGGGTGAGGCCCTCATCGACACGCACGGCGTGGACGGCAACGCGGCGGGCCTGGGCCTGCTGCCGCTGGTGACGGCCTTCGAGCCCGTCAAGACCGTGCGCTATACCCGCACCGCGTTCGGCGCCGCGCAGGGCGCCTGGCAGGCGTTGGCCGGCACGGCGGTGCAGGGCTACGAGATCCACCACGGCCAGACCGCGCAGCATCCGGCGATGGCCGCGGCGGGCGACGTGGCGCATGCCGTGATCCCGGGCCTGGCATGGCAGAACGCGCGCGGCAACGTGCTGGGGTTGTACCTGCACGGCCTGTTCGAGGACGCCGGCATCCTGCGCGCGCTCTTCGGGGCCGACGCACCCACGCTCGACGCCGTGTTCGACAGGCTGGCGAGCGGGGTGGATGAATGGTTCGACGAGGAATGGAAACGCCGCGTCTTGCAGTAGGGACGGATGGAAAAAAGCCCGCACGGGGCGGGCTGGGACTTTTTATGGCTGGGTGTCGACGTTCAGCGCAAGTAATGGCCGTAGTCGTACTGGCCTGCCGAAAAAACGGTCGTGACTTCGAACTCCGCCGGGTTGTAACTTTGCGAACTCGGGCCCGCCTGGCTGTAGCTGGGCTGCTCTTCGTCCGAATCGTCGGCAACCATCCGTGCCGCCACTTCGGCGCGATGCTGCTCGACGAGCCTGATGGGACTTGTCAGCTTCCGCCGTACATCGTCAGGTCCGATGAAACCGCGATTCTGAACCAGATAGTCCGTTATTTTCCGGTTGAGTTTTTCGCAGGATCTGACGACGCTTTTCATGCCTTCGTGGCCCGGGTATTGCACGGCATGTTCCAGCAGATTTGCAATCGTCTCCTGCTGCTGGCGCAACTGCTGTGCCGTGGATCGGATCGCGGCATGTCCGGACTGCAACGGCGAGCGGGGCGCCATGGCCCCACCCGCGCCGGCAGACCGCCGGCTGGGGCCGGCGTAGGGAGAGCCCTGTGGCATCGGAGAACGGTTACCCGGTGTTTGAGCGGGTGTATTGGTCGCCCACGTATGCACGGGGCTAGAGTTGCGTGAGGTGGAGTTGATGCATCCCATTGGATCACTTGAAAAGAGTTGGACAGACCCGAATGTTGATATTCTTTCCATTGGTCGGAATTTCCACTGCGTAGGATATGGCGATTTTGCGAAGCAATTCGGGTAACTGATCGCATCTTCACCAGGGTAGCCCGGTGCAGGTCGTTCGCCCCGATGCAACCGTGCTGCGATGACCGCTTCGCGCGCCTTGATTGAATCTGTCCGAGCCGTCGCTATCCACTTGCCCCTGATTTATGAGCAACACCGCTGATCTTCCATCCGTTGAAACCCTGTCCGACGAGGCGTTCGCTGCCTGCCTGCAGCACCTGCTGGACCACAAGGCCAAGCCGCTGGGTGCTCTGGGCCGGCTGGAGTCGCTGGCGCTGCGCATCGGCCGCATCCTGGGCACCGAGGCGCCCGAGCTGCGCCAGCCGCAGATGCTGGTGTGCGCGGCCGACCACGGCCTGGCGGCACGCGGCGTGTCGGCCTTTCCGAGCGATGTGACCTGGCAGATGGTGGAGAACTTCCTGTCCGGCGGCGCTGCGGTGAGCGTGCTGGCGCGCCAGCACGGACTGGACCTGACCGTGGCCGACTGCGGCGTGGCGCGCCCCATCGCCCCGCGCGACAGCGCACCGGGGCAGCCGCGCCTGCTCAGCCACTGCCGCGTGGCGGCCGGCACGGCCGATGCGTCGGTGGGCCCGGCGATGACCGCGGGCCAGTGCGCCCAGGCGGTTGCCAACGGGTGCGAGATCGTGCGCGGCTTGCCTGGCAACGCGCTGTTGCTGGGCGAGATGGGCATCGGCAACACATCGGTCGCCTCGCTGCTGCTGTCGCGCCTGTGCGGCCTGCCGATCGGCGACTGCACGGGCGCGGGCACCGGCCTGGATGCCGAGGGCGTGGCGCGCAAGCGCGCGGTGCTGCAGCAGGCGCTGGAGGCCAATGCCGATGCCACCGGGCCCTTGCAGGCACTGGCCGCCCTGGGCGGGCTGGAGGTGGCCACCCTGGTGGGCGCGGTGCTGCAGGCCGCCAGCGAGCGCCGGGTGATCGTGGTGGACGGCTTCATCACCAGCGCGGCCGTGCTGGTGGCCAGCCGCCTGGCGCCCGCCGTGCTGGAGCGCTGCGTGTTCGCCCACCGATCGGGCGAGCGGGGCCACACGCTGCTGCTGGGCGAACTGCAGGCCGAGCCGCTGCTGGACATGGGCCTGCGGCTGGGCGAGGGCTCGGGCGCTGCGCTGGCCTGGCCCCTGCTGCAATCGGCCTGCGCCGTGCTGCGCGAGATGGCGAGCTTCGAATCGGCGGGGGTCGCCGGCAAGGTGTGACCCGGGCGGCGCGCGTGCCGGAAAGCGTGCCCGGGCCTACCGGGCCGCGGGCCGGGCCAGCGCGACGAAGTTCTGCACGAAGGGCGAACGGTCGCCCTCGCGGTGGGCGACGGCCAGGCTCACCAGGGCCGACTGGCTGCTGAGCGACCGGTAGGCCACCCCCTTGAAGGCCAGGTGCCGCATGGAGGCAGGCACCAGCGCCACGCCCAGCTCGGCGGCGACCAGCGCGAGGATCGACACGATCTGCGGCGCCGTGGGGCCCAGTTGCGGCTCGAAGCCCGCCGCGCGGCAGGCCGCCACCGAGGCATCGAACAGGCTGGGGCCGAGCGGCCGGGGCGTGAGGATGAAGGGCTCGCCGCGCAACTTCTGCAGGTCGATGCGCGGGCCCCTGCGCGAGGCGGCGTGGCTGGCCGGCAGTGCCACGATCAGCGGCTCGTCCGGATAGCGGTGAAAGTGCAGGCCCTTGGCGTCCAGGCCGTCCGGGCGCAGGATGGCGATGTCCAGCCGCCCGTCGCGCAGCCGCTCCACCAGGGTGAGGGAGTTGCCCTCGTCGATCCTGAGTTCCACCTGCGCGAATCCGCGGCGGTACGAGCGGATGGCCTGCACGACCACGGGATTGAGCGCGGACGAGCCGGTGAAGCCCAGGTGCAGCACGCCCGCCTCGCCGCGCGCCGCCCGCTGCGCTGCGCGCACGGCGTCGAAGGTGCGCGCCGGCAGGCCGCCCACGCCTTCCAGGAAAGCGCGGCCCGCGTCGGTGAGCTGCGCGCCGTGCGGCACGCGGTGGAACAGCGGCACGCCCACCTCGGCTTCCAGGTCCTTGATCTGCAGGCTCAGCGGCGGCTGCGCGATGCCCAGGCGCGCCGCGGCCCGGGTGAAGTTGCCTTCCTCGGCCACGGCGATGAAGTAGCGGATGTGGCGCAGTTCCATCGGATATCTGAAATAAGTATGGTGATGAGATGAATCATATATTGGACATATATGAGGGAAGCGCCTAGATTCCAGCGCTGGCTGCCTTTCGGCGCAGCGCCTTTCCCTTGCCGCCTTGCTCTGCTGTCCATCGTTCGACCCATGCCTTCGTTGACCGCTTCCCCAGACCTCGCCCCGCCTTCCGCCATGCCCCTGGCCGAACCGCCCGCAGCCCGATCCACGCCGCCGGGCACGTCCGCTTCGGGCTGGATCGCGCGCGGCTCCGCGGATTACCGGCGTGCCGCCGCGGCGCTGTTCCTGGCGGGCTTCGCCAGTTTTTCGCTCATCTACTGCGTGCAGCCGCTGCTGCCGGCGTTTGCCCGATCGTTCGGCATCAGCCCCGCGCAGAGCGCCTTGCCGCTGTCGCTGACCACCGGCCTGCTGGCCGTGGCGATCGTGCTGGCGGGGGCGTTTTCGCAGGCGCTGGGGCGGCGCGGGTTGATGTTCGCCTCGATGGCGCTCGCCTCGCTGCTGAACATCGCCGCGGCCATCGTGCCCAGCTGGCACGGCCTGCTGGTGGCCCGCGCGCTGGAAGGGTTGGTGCTGGGCGGCGTGCCGGCCGTGGCCATGGCCTACCTGGCCGAGGAGATCGACCCGCGCCATCTGGCGCACACCATGGGCCTGTATGTGGCGGGCACCGCGTTCGGCGGAATGATGGGGCGCGTGGGCATGGGCGTGCTCACCGAATGGGTGAGCTGGCGCGCCGCGCTGGGCTGCCTGGGCGCGCTGTGCCTGCTGTCGGCCATCGGCTTTCTCGTGCTGCTGCCGCGGTCGCGCCACTTCACGCCCCAGCCCGGGCTGCAGATCCGCTACCACCTTCGGGCCTGGGGCGGCCACCTGCGCCACCGCGGGCTGCTGCGGCTGTTCGCCATCGGTTTTCTGCTGACGAGCATCTTCGTGACGCTGTTCAACTACGCCACGTTCCGCCTGTCCGGCGCACCCTACGGCCTCAGCCAGACGCAGATCAGCCTGATGTTCCTGGTGTTCGGCTTCGGCATCGTGTCCTCGTCCGTGGCGGGCCGGTTGGCGGACCGTCTGGGGCGGCGCGGGCTGCTCGCCGCGGGCTTCGCGTTCATGCTGGGCGGCACGCTGCTCACCCTGTCGCCGTCGCTGTGGGGCGTGTTCGCGGGCATCGCGCTGGTGACCACCGGCTTCTTCATCGGCCACTCGATCGCCAGTTCATCCATCGGCCCGCTGGCCGGGCTGACCAAGGGGCACGCGGCATCGCTCTATCTCTGGTTCTACTACATGGGTTCGAGCGTGGTTGGATCGGTGGGCGGATGGTTCTGGCAGCACGGCGGGTGGCCGGCCATCGTGGGGCTGACGGGCGCGCTGGCGGTGCTGGGCATCGGAATGTCGGCTGCGGGGCCGCGGGGGACCGGGGCGAAGGCGTGAACCGGGCGGCGATGGCAAGTCGCCGCCATTTTGCGGCCGGAACGCTTCAGTTCACGAACCACCGCCCGTTGCCGTCGCTCAGCAGGAAGTATTTGAAGGCGCCCTGCAAGGTACTGCCGATGCCGTTGCCGCTGAAGCTTGCATTCACGATGGTGTCCGCGCCCGAGGCCTGCAGGATGACCGACGCGCCGTTCTGTGGATCGAGGGTGATGATGGTGAGCGTCTGCCCCGCCACGTTCGCGGGGGGCAGGTTCAGCGTGCTGCCGCCCTGGGCCGCGTAGTACACCCCTCCGGTCGGGGTGCTGGGCACGGTGGAGCCCGATGTCAGGGTGCCGCCCTGTACGAGTTGTCCGGGCTGCACCCAAACGCCGTCCGAGCGCAGGTAGGTTCGGGCTGCGGCGGAGGCACCCCCCTGCAATTTGGACACGCTCACCGCATCGTCGGCCAGCTTGACGTTGGTCACCGCCGAGTCCAGCAGCTTGAGCGTGGAAATCGCCTGGTCGGCCATCTTGCTGGTGGTGACGGTGCCATTCGCCACCTTGCTGGTGGTGATGGCATTCACGGCAATGTTGGAGTTGGCCACGGTGAGGTTGGCGATCTTGTTGCCGGTGATGGCGCCGTCCGCGATGGTGAGCGCGCCGGCACTGCTCAGGCTCGCGTCTCCCGTCAGCGTGACGGGCGCCTGCGGGCTGAAAGGCGCGGACGATGACGTCACGGTGATCTGCCCGCCGGCCGTGCCGTTGGCATACCCCTCGCCCGTGGCACCTGTCGACCCGGTCGCTCCCGTCGCACCGGCGGCGCCTGTCGGCCCTGCGGCACCGGTCGCTCCCGTGGCGCCGGCAACGCCGGCGGTGCCCGCAGGTCCTGTGGCACCGGTGGCACCCGCCGTGCCGGTGGCACCCGTGGCGCCGGTGGCACCCGTGGAGCCTGCGGCGCCGGTGGCGCCGGTGGCCCCTGTGGCGCCTGCGGCACCGGTCGCCCCTGTAGCGCCGGTCGGGCCTGCGGTGCCTGTGGCGCCTGTCGCGCCGGCCGGGCCTGCGGCCACGCCTGCTGCACAGGGCCCCAGCGCGCCCGTGGTGGTTTCAAAGCACAGCACCGTGGCCACGGGCGTCCGTGTGGAGAGGGTGGGCAGGAAGACGCCGCCGCCATCCTGCACGCGCAGTCCCTCTTGCGTCCCATTGGCGCTGCGCACCACGAAGCCGCCTGCCGGGGCACGGTGATCCGTACGTCTGCGGCCTGGGCCAGGGGGGCATGGACCAGGCACGCGGTAGCGAGGGCGGCATTCAGCAGGGAGAGGCGGATGGTTCTGGAGTGGTTCACAGGTCGTTTTCCTGGGTGATGGCGGTGGGGCCGAAGGGGCGACCATGTGCCCATGTGCGGCCCGAGACAGTAGAAATCGGCGCCAGACTATCTTTCGCCAGTGTTTATGTAAATAGGTGTTTCAATCTCGATAGGGACATGCTTCCAGGCGGAATGCGCTTGCGAGGCGTGTGTGCGTGGATGCCGATGAATGGGTGCGGCCCCAGGCTGAAACCGTTGGAAGCACGGGCGATGCGGCCGCACGCCATCATGGTTCGGTGCCGTTGTCGGTGCACCGGATTCGCTTGCCGACTGCCCTGTCCTCCGGCTTTCTGGGCCATCGCGCCGGTGGTGGCCTCCTCAATTCACCGGGTGCGTTCTGCACGGCAGTCTGCCGCTTGCGCAGTGCAGTGCAGTGCAGTGCGGAGCCATCCACCAGGGAAGATCAATGTCAATGGTTCTATGGAAAGTGCGGCACGCGGTGCCTTTTCCCCGCAGCGGGCGCAAGGCCGTCCTGGCGGCGCTGGCCTGGGTGGCGCTGTCTGGCGCTTGCCTGGCGCAGGCGCAAACGCTTTGGCCCCCCCCCCGGCAATGGGATCAGGCGCGAGAACAATCGGCCACCGTCCCCGCATGGCGCAGTGCCATGGCCGCCCAGCGGCGCATCGCCGAAGACGCGATGAAGAGCGAGCCCCGGCCCGTGGCCGTGCTGACCACCGGCGGCCGGCTGCGGGGCGATCCGCTCAAGGCCCAGACCGAAGCGGGCCTGCAGGACATGGACAAGATCCAGGCGCTGGCCATCACCTACCGGCTCGACCACGACCCGCGCCATGCGGCGAAGGCGGGCGACTACCTGCTGCGCTGGGCACAGGTCAACCGCCCGACCGGCCAACCCATCGATGAAACCGGCCTGGAGCCCGCCATCTTCGGTTATCGGCTGGTGCGGGCCGACCTGGGCGCTTCCACGCGCGAATCGGTCGATGGCTGGATGCGCCGCATCGCCGAAGCCGAGATGGGGTCGCGGGAGATGAAGAAGAAAACCGCCACCAACAACTGGCACAGCCATCGCCTGAAGATCGTCGGCCTCATCGGCTTCGCACTCGGCGACGCACGGCTGATCGCCTACGCCCGGGACGGCCTGCGTGCGCAGATCAACGACAACCTGCTTGCCAGCGGCGAAAGCGTCGATTTCCAGGAGCGCGATGCGCTGTCCTACCACGTGTACGACCTGCGCCCGCTGGTTACGCTGGCGCTGGCCTTCGCGGAGCAGGGCGAGGATTTCTACCACTGGAAGGCGGCGAACGGTGCCTCCATCGCCCACAGCGTGGCGTGGGTGATGCCATACCTGAAGGGCGAGAAGACGCATGCCGAATTTGTGGGCAGCGACGTGCGCTTCGACAAGGCGCGCTCGGACAACGGCGAGCGGGGCCACGTGGTCGGCAGCCTGTACGAGCCGCGCGACGCACTGCCGCTGCTGTTCCTGGCCGCTGCCTACGACCCCGAGTGCGTTGCCCTGGCGGAGCGGCTCGGCGGAGGTCGCCCGAACTGGCGCCTGGCGTTCAGCCGGCTGCCTGCCGCACGCAACCAGGGAGGGTGAGCGGCGGGCGTCGGCCCCTGAACGCGGTGGGTCACGCAGGCCAGGGGCCGTTCAGGGCTTGACCTCCAGCCGCACGCGGCGCCGGTCCGTGCTGACCGTGACCGACAGGCAATCGTCGGCCCACACCGGGCGAAGCGCGTCGGCGTCCGAATGCTCGGCGCGCCCATACGACCGCCCGGCCTGGTCCACCAGTTTCACGTAGCCCGCGCCGTCGCTGTAGTCGTAGAACTCCAGGCTGTAGTCACTCCCGCCGCACACATCGGTGTGCATGAGCTCTGCGGTGTTGAAAGCGCGGGAGGAGAGCAGGGAGCCGGCCAGCAGGGCCATCGGCACGCCCGCAAGAAGCAGCAAGGCCCATCGCGGCCAGGTCTGCCAAAAGCGGGGCTGGCGGAAGGCCGCGCGATGGGTGGAGAGTGAAGAGGTGGGGGATTTCATGGGTGTTGGGTCGCAGGCGGGCTCAGTGAATACGAGCCGATGGATGTGCCAGTCGAGGACGCACTTTTAAATTGGTGCGTTATCGACTGGAGCCGACATTGAATCGGTGGCAACCATGTGCCCGATAGGAATTACCGATGGCTGCTTCTTGCGAGAACGGATTCATCGTGAACCGGAACATTTGGGTGCTGAGTCGGCTTCATGGCCGTACGCTCAACAAAGCAGGATCTTTGTCCGTGTTGATGCTTACCTGCTTGCAATCGTCTGACCAGATCGGGCTCAGGTCAGTCCCATCTGAAAAAAGCGATCTGCCGTGCGCGCGGCCTGAGCCGTCCACCAGTTGAGCGTAGCCATCCCCATTTTTGTATAGGTAAATATCCAGGCGATAGCTGGTGTTTTTACAGTGCGATGCGTGGGAAAACTCTGCCTTTCCGAAATAACTGGAATTGGCCAGTACGAAAAGAATGGGGGTGTTAAACACCAGCCAGACTGCGAGCGATAGCAAGGCGATGAGCCAAAAAATCAGCCCAGCCCACCATTGCCATCTGCGCCAAAATGCTTTGCGCTGCGCAGTTTGCGAGGGGGGTGATAAGGGGATCGCCATCTCAAGTCACCTTGCAATGCCAAGTCAAAGGGGTCTTTAGTCTTTCACGATAAAGATCGGAGAAAACAATGAAGTCACCACCCTTTTGATGGTGTGAGCGCCATTCGCGGAAACTGGCGTTTTCCACCATGTAGAGATTTGAGGAAGGCACCTTGCGCACTTCACTGGCGTTCCAGTTGCCAAGGATCTGTTCGCCTGAGAAGTCGTAGCAGTCTCTTATATAAAAAACCAGGCTGTGAATGTCTACGCGGTGCGCGCGCGCTACGGCGTTTTCCAATGGCGTCACAACGCCTTCTGCTGCGACATGCAATGTGAAAGCGCCCAATGCGCAATACATGTCATCAATCGGGTCTGTCAGTTTTTCGAGTCCGTTCGCTGATACAGAGCGGGCATTGACATGGGCCGTCTCGTGCACATCGACCACGAAAGGACTGATGCCGAACGGGGTGGCATGCGTTCCCAGCTTTCCCGCTTTTCGGAGGTTGTTGAAGAGTTCCTTTTGTGAAAAGGCCAGGCTTCTTTCTGAGCCGTTACCGGAAATGGCATTTTTGAGTTCCAAATATGTTTCCTGCGTTCTTCCGAAACGCAACGCCCAAGGCATGCTGATGATCGACGTATCGATGTGCTGCGCGGTCAAAGACCTGTGGTCTACCCCTACACCTGTTTTCCAGGCACTCGGCATGGCGAACGGCGCACCCGTGAACCATTTACGCATCAGGGCAGCGCCCACGCGAAATCCGTTCTTCTCCATGGCCGCAGGAAGATCGGTCAGCTGAATGTTCTTGAAGCAACCAGCGGCTGGGTAATTCGAAGCGAGGCTGATGGGCTTCGCCACCAGCCGGGCCGCAGCAAGCGCGGCATCGTTGAAATCTTTTGTCATGAATCCTCCCTTTTATCGATGCAAGGCATTGCGGCCATTCCCATACAAACGACCGCGCGGCGCATCTTAAAAGCTCCCCCGCAACCCTGGTCTCTTTGCAACGCATTCTTACTTTATTTGCATATAAATCACGTAACAATAAAACAAATATTGCCCAAGGTGCCCTCATTCGCCACAGCGGTGCATCGATCTTCCTGGCCGTGTCGTTTTGTATACAAAACGGTGCAAAAACCGTATTCCAGCCTGGCATGGCGTTTGCGTAATGCCCCGGCATGGACGCCACCTCCCACCCCCCGGCCCCCGCCGCCATCGAAATCGTTGCGCTGACCAAGCGCTACGCGCAGGGCAAGCCTGCCGTCGATGGCATCGATCTGCGCATTGCCAGCGGCAGCTACTGCTGCCTGCTGGGGCCTTCGGGCTGCGGCAAGAGCACCACGCTGCGCATGATCGCGGGGCACGAGTCGGTGACCAGTGGCGATGTGCTGCTGGAAAACCGCAACATCACCGATCTGCCGGCAGCAGAGCGGGGCACGGCGATGATGTTCCAGAGCTTCGCGCTGTTTCCCCACCTGTCCGCGCTGGACAACGTGGCCTTCAGTCTCAAGATGAAGGGCGTGGGCAAGGCCGAGCGGCAGGCGCGCGCGCGGGCGCTGCTGGAGCGCGTGGCGATGGGGCACCTGGCCGACCGCAAGCCGGCGGAGCTGTCGGGTGGGCAGCAGCAGCGCGTGGCGCTGGCGCGCGCCCTCATCACCGAGCCGCGCGTGCTGCTGCTGGACGAGCCGCTGTCCGCGCTCGACCCGTTCCTGCGCATCCAGATGCGCGCCGAGCTGCGGCGCTGGCAAAAGGAACTGGGCCTGACCTTCATCCACGTGACCCATTCGCAGGAAGAGGCCATGGCTCTGGCCGACACGATGGTGGTGATGAACCATGGCCGCATCGAGCAGGTCGGTTCGCCGCACACGGTCTACAACCAGCCCGCGAGCGAGTTCGTGGCGCGCTTCATGGGCGGGCACAACGTGATCGCCACACCGTCCGGCCCGGTGGGCGTGCGCACCGACCACCTGCGGATCGCCGCGGTGGGCGAGGCGCTGCCGGCCGGGTCGAGCCACATCGGTGCGGTGGTGACCGATGTGGAGTACCAGGGCACCTACGTGCTGCTGGGCCTGCAGGACGAAGGCGCCGTGGTGTCGTCCAGCACCACCGCCGCCTATTCCGTGATGGTGTCCGAAGACGCCTATGCCGCCCGGCCTTACCAGGTGGGCGATGCGGTGCGCCTGCACTGGCGGCCTGAGCGCGCGCATCCGCTGCAGGCGCCGGCCACACCGGCCTCGGCAGGCGCCGCCGTCGCGGTGCCGGTCTGAGGCGCTGCAGGCCGGCAGCCGCAACCCACCGGGCGTCGCGGCTCCTGCCTCCGCCGGCTGACAAAAGATTTCCCTTTTCCCCCTGTCCCTTCGTTCAACCTAGGAGCTTTCCATGTCCGATGCGTCTTCCGAATCCCTCGCTGCCCCGTCGTCCGCCGTGCAGCGCCGCTCGCTGCTCAAGGGCACGGCCGGCATCCTGGCCGCCGGCATGTTCCCGGCCATCCATGCGCAGGAGAAGATCGTGCTGCGCTACCTGGGCACGGCGGTGAACCAGGACAAGGCCATCGCTGAAAAATTCAAGGCCGACACGGGCATCGAGATCCAGTACGTGGCCGTGACCACGGACGACGTGACCAAGCGCGCCGTCACCGCGCCCAACAGCTTCGACCTGATCGACACCGAGTACTTCTCGCTCAAGAAGATCGTGCCCACGGGCAACCTCAAGGGCATCGACACCAAGCGCATCAAGAATGCCGACAAGATCACCCCGCTGTTCACCACGGGCATGGTGGGCGGCAAGGCGGTGGGCGAGCAGGGCACCGCGCCCAAGAAGGTGATCTACCTCGAAGGCGAAAAGAGCAAGGTGTTCGCCAAGAGCCCGACGCAGTTCGTGAGCCTGATTCCCACCGTGTACAACGCCGACACGCTGGGCATCCGCCCCGACCTGATCAAGCGCCCCATCGATTCCTGGGCCGAGCTGCTGAACCCCGAGTTCAAGGGCAAGACGGCCATCCTGAACATTCCTTCCATCGGCATCATGGATGCGGCGATGGTGGTCGAAGCCATGGGCCTGTACAAGTACCCCGACAAGGGCAACATGACCAAGAAGGAGATCGACCTCACGATCAAGACCCTGATCGAAGCCAAGCGCGCCGGCCAGTTCCGCGCGCTGTGGAAGGACTTCAACGAGTCGGTCAACCTGATGGCCTCGGGCGAGGTGGTGATCCAGTCCATGTGGAGTCCGGCCGTGACGGCGGTGCGCACCAAGGGCATCGCCTGCAACTTCCAGCCGCTCAAGGAGGGCTACCGCGCCTGGGCCGCGGGCTTCGGGCTGCCGGCCACGCTGTCGGGCAAGAAGCTGGACGGCGCGTACGAGTTCATCAACTGGTTCCTCGACGGCTGGGCCGGCGCCTACCTCAACCGCCAGGGCTACTACAGCGCCGTGCTGGAGACCGCCAAGGCCAAGATGGAAGCCTACGAGTGGGCCTACTGGATGGAAGGCAAGCCCGCCGCGCAGGACATCAAGAGCCCGAACGGCGACCTGCTGGCCAAGGCCGGCAGCGTGCGCGACGGCGGCAGCTACGAGTCGCGCATGGGCGGCATCGCCTGCTGGAACGCGCTGATGGACGAGAACAACTACATGGTCCAGAAATGGAATGAATTCGTCGCGGCCTGACCGATGAAACCGGGCGGCGCCTGCCGCCCGGCCTCTTCGACTGGCATGCTCCTTTCGTCGTCCCTTTCAGCACGTTCCACTGCACCATGAGCCCTCCTTCGACCTCCCATACCGCCGCCGTGGCCGCCGCGCCCGGCCGCGGCATCGCGGCCTGGTGGCAGGCTGCGCCGTTCACCGCGGTGTTCGTGCTGTTCTTTCTGGTTCCGCTCGGGCTCATCCTGATGGTGAGCTTCTGGGACTTCAACGAATACGAGCTGCTGCCCGGCTTCACCTTCAAGAACTACCTGTCGGTGTTCGAGGGCTGCGGCAACACGGCCGACCTGTGCACCACGCTGCGCACCTACCTGTCCACCCTCAAGTTCAGCCTGCTGGTGTGGGGCATCACGCTGCTGCTGGGCTTCGCGGTGGCGTACTTCCTGGCCTTCCACGTGCGCTCGCCGGGCATGCAGACGCTGCTGTTCGTGCTGTGCACCATCCCGTTCTGGACCTCCAACGTGATCCGCATGATCTCGTGGGTGCCGCTGCTGGGGCGCAACGGGCTGGTGAACCAGACGCTGATCGACCTGCACCTGATCCAGACCCCGATCGAGTGGCTGCTATTCTCCGATTTTTCCGTGGTGCTGGCCTTCGTGCACCTGTACACCATGTTCATGATCGTGCCCATCTTCAACAGCATGATGCGCATCGACCGCAGCCTGCTGGAGGCCGCGAGCGACTCCGGCGCCTCGGGCTGGCAGACGCTGTGGAACGTGATCGTGCCCCTGTCGCGCACCGGCATCATCATCGGCTCGATCTTCGTCATCACCATCGTCATGGGCGACTTCGTCACCATCGGCGTGATGGGCGGGCAGCAGATCGCCTCGGTGGGCAAGATCATCCAGGTGCAGACCTCGTACCTGCAGTTTCCGCTGGCGGCGGCCAACGCCGTGATCCTGCTGGCCGTCGTGCTGATGATCATCTACGGGCTCACGCGGCTGGTGGACATCCGCAAGGAGCTTTGAGCCATGGCCGTTCACGCACGCACATCCTTTTCCGCAGTGCCCCGCGCGGGCACCGCCCCCTTGGTCTTTCCCTCGGCATGGAGGCCCTTTCCATGAACAAAACCCGCCTGCGCGAGCCGCGCCCGCTCAGCTTCTGGCTGCTGGCGATGGTGTTCGTTCTGTTCGTGCTGTTCATGTACGGGCCCATGCTGGTCATCTTCGTGCTGAGCTTCCAGGGCCCCGAAGGCGGGCTGACCTTTCCGATGCGCGGCCTGTCGCTGCACTGGTTCCGCCAGCTGGCCGAGGGGCTGGGCGTGGTGGACATCGGCGCGGCGCTGCGGCGTTCGCTCGCCCTCGGGCTGGCCGTGATGGCGTGCACCGTGGTGCTGTCGGTGCTGGCGGGCCTGGCCTTTCGCAAGCGGCTGGCGGGCGGCAACACGCTGTTCTTCGTGGTGGTGGCCAGTCTCATCATGCCGTCCATCATTGTGTCGCTGGGCATCGGGCTGGAGTTCCGCCTGATCGATACCGCCATCAAGGCGGTGCTGGGCTGGCTGGGCCTGCAGGAGACGCTGGAGGGCTTCGGCACCTCGCTGGGCCTGTTCACCTCGGCCCTGGGCGCGCACCTCACGTGGACGCTGCCGTTCGGCCTGCTCATCATGTTCGCGGTGTTCAACCGCTTCAACCCGGCGTACGAAGAGGCGGCGAGGGACCTGGGCGCCACGCCGTGGCAGGGCTTTGCGCACGTGGTGCTGCCGCTGGTGGCGCCGTCGGTGGTGGGCATCGGCATGTTCGGCTTCACGCTGAGTTGGGACGAGATCGCCCGCACCTCGCAGGCCATCGGCGACGTGAACACGCTGCCGCTGGAACTGCAGGGGCTGACATCGACCGTGACCACGCCGTCGATCTACGCGCTGGGCACGCTGACCACGGTGGTCTCTTTCGTGGTGATGGGGCTCACGCTGGCGCTGGTGTGGCTGCTCGGGCGCGGGCGCCGCGCGGGGGCCGCCCGATGAAGCCTCCCGCACCCGCCGGCCGCGCGCCCCGTGCGGCGGCCGCGCCGCGCCGCAGGGCTGCGTCCTCGCGCACCGCCGCGCTGCCCGCGACCGATGCCGACGACGGCCTGCTGAGCGACAACGACATGTACGAGCGCATGGTCTCGGCCATCCTGGACCATCGCCTGCCGCCCGGCACCAAGCTGGTGGAAGACAAGCTGGCCATGGCCTTCGGCGTGTCGCGCACTCGCGTGCGGCCGGTGCTGGTGCGCCTGGCGGGCGAGCAGGTGGTCACCCTCACGCCGCGCCGCGGCGCCTCCATCGCCCAGCCCACGGTGCAGGAGGCGCGCGAGGTGTTCGAGGCGCGCCGCCTGATCGAGCCGCGCCTGGTGTCGCTCTTCGTGGAGACGGCCACCGCGCAAGACGTGGCCTGGCTGGTGCAGAGCGTGGCCGACGAAGAGGCCTCGCGCCAGGCGGGCGACATGCGCCGGGCGATCCGGCTGTCGGGGGACTTTCACCTGCACATCGCGCAGGCGGCCGGCCACCAGACGCTGGGGCGCATCCTGCGCGAGCTGGTGTCGCGCACCTCGCTCATCCTCATGACCTACAGCCCCAGCCATGTGCAGGCCCGCGAAGAGGCCACGGCCTGCGGCTGCCGCGAGCACCGTGCGCTGATCGACGCGATCCGCCTGCGCGATGCGGGCGAGGCCGCGCGGCGCATGCTCGACCACCTGGCGCGCATCGAATCGCAGCTCGAATTCACGCCCCCGCAGGACGCGGCGCCGGACCTGGTGCAACTGCTGGGCGCGGGCCGCGCGGCCTGACGCGCCGCGCACCTGAACACGAAGGCAACGCATGCGCCAACTGCTCGTCATCAACCCCAACACCTCGGCCAGCGTGAGCGCCTTGCTGCAGCGCCACGTGCAGGCCGCCGCCGGATCGCACGTGCGGGTGCGCACGGCCACGGCCCGGTTCGGCGCGCCCTACATCGCCTGCGAGGCCAGCTACGCGGTGGCCTCCCACGCCGCGCTGGACGCCTGGGCCGCGGCGCTGGCGGACGGCGGCAGCGCGCCCGATGCGGTGCTGGTCGGCTGCTTCGGCGACCCGGGCCTGATGGCGCTGCGCGAGAGCAGCCCCGTGCCGGTGACCGGGCTGGCCGAGGCCTCTTTCATCACGGCGGCACGGCAGGGGCGCTTCGGCATCGTCACCGGCGGCGAGCGCTGGGGGCCCATGCTTCAGCGCCTGGCGCAGGCACTGGGGCATGCGCCCATGCTGGCGGGCATCCACACGGTGGCACCCACCGGCGCGCAACTGGCCGCGGACCCTGCGGCGGCGCGGGCGCTGCTCGCCCAGGCCTGCCGCGACGTGGTGCGGCAGATGGGCGTGCAGGCCGTCATCCTCGGGGGCGCGGGCCTGGCCGGCATGGCCGGCGCGATCCAGCCCGAGGTGGGCGTGCCGGTGATCGACAGCGTGGTGGCCGGCGCGCAATGGGCGCTGCGCACGCCCGCGTTGCCGAGCGAGCGCGCGCAGCCCCGGTGCGACGTGGCCTGGGAGCGGGTGTCGCCCGAGCTGGCGGCGCTGGGGCTGGCGTCGCGCCAACCTGACGGAGCCGCAGCGGCCTGAAAAAAGCGCAGGCCCCGGCCCGCTGCGCAGCCAGCATGCCGCGCGTCGGGCCGGGGCCTGGCCTTCAGGGCCGGTTCTTCAAGGCAGCGGCGTGAGCGAGATCCGGCCGTAGTTCAGTTGCGACCGGCGCGGCGTCGCGCCGTTGCTGTCCACCGGCACCAGCGTGACGGTGACGGCCTTGTCCCGTGCGATCAGGCGGGCCGTCTCCTCGTCGATCACGAACGAATAGCGGATACCGGCCTGGTGGTGCGCCGCATGCCCCGCCGTGTTCGCGGGCGTGGTCTTGGCCACGCTGGAGATCATTCCCACGAAGTTGGGCGACTCGGTGGTGGTGCTGGCGTTGGCATTGGGCAGGTTCACGTACACCTTGGCGCTCACGCTGCGGTCGGGCGGGGTGGTCACGTCGTCGATGTGCAGCAGGTACAGCCGCGACGACTGGTTGGCCGCCAGCGCGGCGAGCGGCTTGCGAAAGCCCTCCGGCAGCGCGGCCTTGTGCGTGACGGGCGCGGTGCCCAGGTTGCGCTTTTGCGGCGCGGCCAGCACCACCAGCGGTTGCGCGGGATGCGCCAGGGCCGCGTTCTCGGCCGGTGCCGGCTGGCTGGCGCCTGCCGTCCGCACGGCGCTGCGCAGGGGCTTCGGGGGCGTGGCCAGGGAGTCGTACACGTAGCCCAGGTTTTCGGAGTTGACGACGTCGCTGACCTTCATGGAGGTCCACACGCCGTTTTCGTCGTAGAAGTTCCAGGCGTGGCCGTTCCAGTCCGCATCCGGCGGGTTGGTGTGCGAGGGGTCGACCGCCACCCAGCTGCTCCACATGCGGTCCACGTTGGAATGGTGGGCGAAGAACACCGGGTCGCGGGCGGCCGTGGAGAGCACGCCCATGTCGGAGCCGTAGTTGGGCGACTGGCTGCCATCGGTGCCCGTCCACACGTGCACGTGGTTGTGGGGAATGGTCTCCAGCGCGCCGGGGCTGCCGCCGCCGATGGCCGTGTTGACCCCGCCGAACAAGGCATAGGTGGGCGAGTTCAGCACGATGGACATGGCCTTCGGGCCCACGAAGGCGGCAGGGATCCGGGCGCCCGGCTTCACGTTGGCGGGGTTGCGCAGCGGGTCGTACAGGGCGCTGCCGGCGCTGGCGTAGATCTGCGGGAAGGTCTGGGTCGAGGGGCTCTGGGTGCTCCAGTCCCAGTACGGCAGGCGCAGGTCGGGGTCGCCCGAGGCCTTGACCAGGGCGCGCTCCAGGAAGAACAGGTAGGCGCGGTGCCATGGCGGGAACCACCAGCTCGAATGGATTTCCTCGCCCTGCTGGCCGTCGGTGCCGCCGCCGCAGGCCCAGCAGTGCACGTAGCTCTGGCGCAGCCAGCCGGTGGGGCTGTTGGGGTTCTGGGCGGTGATGTCACGCAGCCCTTGCCAGCCCTTGGTGAGGCTGGCGATCTCGGCGTCGGTCAGGGCGAAGGCGCTCTTGCGTGGCTTGACGGCGATCTTGCCGCCCTGGAAGGGCGTGGCCGGGCCGGGCGGCGGGGGCGGGGCGCAGTTCTGCGGGTTGTCGGCCGGGTTCTGTGCCCAGGCGGCACTGTGCTGCAGGCTCCACAACGAAAAGCCGGCGGTCAGGCTGGCCAGGTGCTGCAGGGCTTGCCTGCGGGAAGTATGGGAATGGCTCATGCCGCGGTCCTCCGAATTGATTTTTTGCCGTGGCGCGGGTCAGGGCCCGTGCCACGGCGATCAATGTACGCGGGGGAGCGCGGCCCGCGAAGGCGCGGGCGAAGGGCTGCGCGGGGTGCTGGCGCGGCCCGATGGCAGCGCCAAGTCCTTGTCGGGCATGGATTTTTTGCGCTGCAGCGCACCGGGTGCCGCCGCTGGCGAGTCCGCTGGCCGGCACCTTAAAAGTTCTGAATTCGGTGGCCCAGGCGCTCGGCGGCAGGGCGCGGGGCGATGCGGGGGGGGGGGCGGTGCAGCCCGACCGACGCGGCCGGGCCGGCCCCGTCAATGGTCGTGGTGCAGATAGCTCGCCTGGCGCGGCAGGCGCAGGCTGACCACGAACGCCAGCACCATCATGCCGGTCACGTACCAGAAGAATACCGTCTCATGGCCGATGGATTTGAGCCCCAGCGCGACATATTCGGCCGAGCCGCCGAAGATCGCGTTGGCCACCGCGTAGGCCAGGCCGACGCCCAGTGCGCGCACCTCGGGCGGGAACATCTCGGCCTTCACGATGCCGCTGATGGAGGTGTAGAAGCTCACGATGGCCAGGGCCAGCGCGATCAGCACGAAGGCGACGTAGGGGCTGGTCGTGTGCTGCAGCGCCGTGAGGATGGGCACCGTGCACAGCGCGCCCAGCGCGCCGAACAGCAGCATGTTGTTGCGCCGGCCGATGCGGTCCGACAGCGCCCCGAACAGCGGCTGCATGCACATGTACACGAACAGCGCGCAGGTCATCACGTAGCTGGTGGTCTTGATGGGCAGGCCCACCGTGTTCACCAGGTATTTCTGCATGTAGGTGGTGAACGTGTAGAAGATCAACGAGCCGCCGGCCGTGTAGCCCAGCACGGTGAAGAAGGCCGCCTTGTGGTGGCGGAACAGCCCGCCCATGGTGCCGGCCTCCTTGTTCTGCTTGGCGGCGTCGGTCTGCGTCTCGTGCAGGGTGCGGCGCAGCAGCAGCGCGACCACGGCCGAGATGGCGCCGATCACGAACGGAATGCGCCAGCCCCAGGCCTTCAGCTCGGCCTCGCTCAGCAGCGTCTCCAGGATCACGATGACCAGCACCGCCAGCAGCTGCCCGCCGATCAGCGTCACGTACTGGAACGAGGAGAAGAAGCCGCGCTGGCCGCGCAGCGCCACCTCGCTCATGTAGGTGGCGGTGGTGCCGTATTCGCCGCCCACCGACAGCCCCTGGAACAGGCGGCACATCAGCAGCAGGAAGGGCGCCCAGGCGCCGATGGCGGCATAGGTGGGCAGGCCGGCGATGACGAGGGAGCCCGCGCACATCATGGTGACCGAAATCAGCATCGAGGTCTTGCGCCCGTACTTGTCCGCGATGCGCCCGAACAGCCACCCGCCGATGGGCCGCATGAGAAAGCCCGCGGCGAACACGCCGGCGGTGTTCAGCAACTGGGCGGTGGGGTCCGATTTGGGGAAGAAGGCCGGCGCGAAGTACAGCGCCGAGAAGGCATACACGTAGAAGTCGAACCATTCGACGAGGTTGCCCGACGAGGCCGCCATGATGGAGAAGACGCGGTGGCGCTTCTCCTCGGCGGTGTAGGCGCGGGGCGCGGGCGCGGGCGCGTCGGCGTCGGCCGCGGTGGGGACGGATGCAGTCATGGAAGACGGGCCTTTCTGGTCCGCATGCGCGGCATGCAGGGTGTGTTGTTGTGGCAGGCCGCATTGTCGTCGGGACGACGAAGTCCTGGCTGTCAGCCAAATCCGGCATCGCGCCACCAGCCTATTGAAAACCGCGCTTTCGCTCCTAGATGCAGCCCGGGGATCGCTCCGCCATTGCGGCGGCTGCGCTTTCCTTCCTCTGCAAAACCAACGCACACAGCGCAGCGGGAACCCGGATCGGCACCGCGCCGGCCCGCCAGCCTGTTGGAGGCCGGCGGCACGGCCACGCGGCGCCGGCCGACCGCCTCTCCCCTTTGATGCCTTTTCGTTTTTGCCACCCGAGGAATACCGATCCATGCAACCCGAACACACCCGCGCCGTGATGGCCATCAGCCTGATGGCGGCCTTTGCCGACGAACACAAGGACGAGCGCGAGCGCGAGCACCTGCGCCAGCTGGCCGAGTCCCTCAGCGCCGGCACCGGCCTGGACCTGATGAAGCTCTACCAGGACGTGCTGCTGCAGCGCGTGCGCATCGAGGACGCGGCCCAGGCGCTGGACACGCCCGCGCTGCGCCAACTGGCCTACGAAATGGCCGTGGGCGTGTGCGATGCCGACGGCGTGTGCAATGCCCAGGAAAAGGCCTTTCTGCAACGCCTGGGCGCGGCCCTGCAGATGGCGCCGGACGAAGCCGCCGCCGTGGTGCGCGAGGCCGATGCGCTGGCGGCTGCGCCCCTGCGCGATGCGCCCGTTGATTCGCAAGGCGCATCGCAGGTTTGGGCCGAGCCTGCCGCGATCGCCGTGGCGGGGGCGGGCGCCGCTGCGGCGGTGGCGGCGGGCACCGCGGCCGTCTCCGCCCCGGGCCAGGCGCTGGCACCGGTGCCAGCGCCGGTACCGGGTGGCGCGCCGGCGCCGGCCGTCGATCCCCATGCGGCCGAGATCGACTCCATGGTGCTGAATGCCTCCATCCTGAACGGGGCGCTGGAGCTGCTGCCGCAGTCGCTGGCCTCCATGGCGATCATTCCGCTGCAGACGCGGTTGGTCTACCGCATCGGCAAGTTGTACGACTACGAGCTGGACAAGGGCCACATCACCGACTTTCTCGCCACGGTGGGCGTGGGCCTCACCTCGCAGTACGTGGAGCAGTTCGGCCGCAAGCTGGTGGGCGGGCTGCTGGGCAAGGTGATGGGCGGCATGGGCCGCGCGGTGGGCAGCGCCGCCACGGGCTCGGCGTTCTCGTTCGCCACCACGTACGCGCTGGGCAAGGTGGCGCAGCGCTACTACGCCGGGGGCCGCACGCTGGGCAAGGACGCGCTCAAAACGTCCTTCTCGCGCACGGTGGACGAGGCGCGCAACCTGCAGCAGCGCTACGCGCCGCAGATCCAGCAACGTGCGCAGGGCCTCGATGTGGGCAAGCTGCTGCGCGAACTGCGCGCCTGATCCGGCGGCGCGCGGTGCCGGTCATGGAGTGAATCCGCCACCCCGGGTGCCAGGGTTGGTTTGCTATTAAAAATATAGCTATATGCCCTAGTATCAATTGTGCTGGAGGCACTTTTGATGCCCAGCCGTCCTGTCACGGCGGCGGGGTCTTGGGCTGGTAGTCGCAGTACGGCGCCACCACGCATTCCCAGCAGCGCGGCTTGCGCGCCTGGCACACGTAGCGGCCCAGCAGGATCAGCCAGTGGTGCGAGTCCACCGCGTAGGCCGCAGGAACACGCTTCATGAGCTGCAGTTCCACCGCCAGCGGGTTCTTGCCGGGCGCGAGGCCCGTGCGGTTGCTGACGCGGAAGATGTGCGTGTCCACCGCCATGGTGGGCTGGCCGAACGCCACGTTCAGCACCACGTTGGCCGTCTTGCGGCCCACGCCGGGCAGGGCCTCCAGCGCCTCGCGGGTGCGGGGCACCACGCCGCCGTGCTGCTCCACCAGGATGCGGCAGGTGGCCATCAGGTGCCGGGCCTTGCTGCGGTACAGCCCGATGGTCTTGATGTAGCCCTCCAGCCCTTCCAGCCCGAGGTCGAGGATGGCCTGCGGCGTGCCTGCCACCGGAAATAGCTTGCGCGTGGCCTTGTTCACGCCCACGTCGGTGGCCTGGGCCGAGAGCAGCACCGCGGTCAGCAGCTCGAACACCGTGGTGTATTCCAGCTCCGTGTTGGGCATGGGGTTGGCGGCCTTCAGGGCGGCGAAGAAGGGTTCGATCTGCGCGGTCTTCATGGTGGGAATGTCGTTGTGGGCACGCGGGGAGCCGCATTGTCCCGCAGCCGGCCGCCCGGGCGCCTGCCGGCCCGGCGGCGGGTCGCCGCCCGGGCGGGTTGACGGGGAATTGACGGGCGCCGGCGCATTTTTTACGGCGTTTTTATGCCGGCGTTCCTAGACTGGGGCCATGTTCCACCCGCAGCCCGCCACCGCCCGCCGGCACCCCTCCGGCCCCGTGGCGGCGACTCGCCCCATGCCGCATTCATGCGCTTTTCCGACCCTTCACCGCGTGGCCCTGGAGGCCCGGCCGCCGGCCGACAGCGACATCGTCGTGCTGCCGCTGCGCCTCTTTCACACCGACGTGCTGGAAGGGCGCCGCTCGCTGCACCGCATCCTGGGCCCGCGGGTGCAGGGCTACCGCATCGACGTGGATGCGGCCCGGCACTGCATCCGCATCGAGATGAACGTGCGCCGCGGCGAACTGGCCGCGTGCCTGCGGCTGCTGACGGCCGGCATGCCCTGCGCGGAATTCGGCCGCATCGCCCGGCCCACCCACTGGATGCACTGAGATCCGGACGCCATGCACGACGTTGCCCTGCACCTCTTTCTGGCCCTGCTCGTGGTCTTCCTGCCGCTGGGCGGCGCCTGGTGCCTGCTGTACTGGATGGAGCGCCCGGCCCCGCGCCCGGACAGCGGGCGCGATCATGAATGAGGCCCGGCCCCGTGCCACGCCCGGGCGGGCGATCGATGCCGGCGTGCCTGCCGATGCCCGCGCGCTGGAGGCGATCGAGCGCGCTTCGTTCCTGGGAGACCGCATCTCGCTGCCGAGCTGGCGGCGCCTGCTGCGCAGCCGTTCGGCCCGCGTGATGGTGGCGCGGCCGGCGGCGGGCGCGGTCCCGGGCGGCGGCGCGCTGCTGGGCGCCTGCGTGGTCCTGCGCCGCCAGGGCACTTCGGTGGCGCGGCTGTATTCCATCGCGGTGGCGCCCCAGGCGCGCCACGGCGGCATCGCCAGTGCGTTCCTGGCGGAGGCGCTGGACTGCGCGCGCCATTGGGGCTGCGCCCTGCTGCGCCTGGAGAGCCGGGCCGAGAACGTGGCCGCCCACCGGCTGTTCCAGCGCTTCGGGTTCGTGGCGGTGGGCCGCGCGCCCGCCTATTACGCGGACGGCGCGGATGCGATCCGCTTCGAGAAGGACGTGTTCGACGGCCACCGCCGGGACCGGCTGATGCTGCCCGGGGCCCGGCACTACGGACAGACGCTGGACTTCACCTGCGGCCCTTGCGCGCTGCTGATCGCCATGTCGGCCCTGGCGCCGGACACCGTGCTGGACCAGGCCGCCGAGATCCGCCTGTGGCGCGAGGCGACCACGGTGTTCATGGCCGCGGGCCATGGCGGCTGCGGCCCGTTCGGCCTTGCCTGCGCCGCCCTGCGCCGTGGCTTCGGTGTGGCGGTGTACGCCGCCGCGGGCTCGTCGCTCTTCATGGACAGCGTGCGCGAGCCCCACAAGAAGCGCGTGATCCAGCACGTGGAGGACGATTTCCGCGCCGAACTGGTGGCGCATGGCGCGCCGGTGTTCGCGCTGCCCGTCTCGCCCGAGGGCGTGATCGAGCAGTTGCGCCACGGGCACGTGCCCATCGTGCTCATCAGCCTGTGGCGGCTGCACCGCGAAAAGGCACCGCACTGGGTCGTCATCACCGGCTTCGACGGCACGGTCTTCCGGGTGCTGGACCCCATGGCCCGTTCGGGCGAGGGCGATGGCGGCGTGTCGGTGAGCCTGTCCGAATTCAAGAAGATGGCCCGCTACGGGCGCCGCCGCCGGACAGCGGCCGTCATCCTGTCCAGAAAGCCTTGAAGTGACTTCAGAACATGTGATCGTGGTGGAAAGACGCTCGGATTTCCGCTGGAGCGACCCTGGGGTGCGCATCGTCACCGCGGAGGCGTTCATCGCCGAGGAGCCGCGCCCGCGAGCGCGTGCGCGCAAGGTCACCAACCTGTGCCGCAACTACAGCTACCTGGGCATGGGCTACTACTGCTCGCTGCTGGCCGAAGCGCGGGGCGACCGGGTCACGCCCAGCGTCGAGACCATCATGGCCCTGCAGCGCGGCAAGCCGCAGGCGGCTTCGCTGGCCGCGCTGGACCGCCTGATCGGTCCGCTGGACAGCGTGCCGCAGTCCGTCAGCTCGCTCACCCTGGACGTGTTCTTCGGCCGCACCGAGGATGCGGAGTTGACCGCCCTCGCGCGCAAGGGCTTCGAGCTGTTCCGCTGCCCGCTGCTGCGGCTGCATCTGCAGCGGCGCGAGCCATCGCCCGGCTGGCACGTCGCCGCGCTGCAATCGCTGGATCCGCGCGATGTGGACGCCCACCGCGACGGCCTGTTCGACGAGGCCCTGGCGCATTTCACGCGCCGCCACTGGCGGCCTGCCGCGCCGGTGGCGGCGCCGCGCATGGACCTGGCCATCCTGCACGACCCCAACGACCCGCTGCCGCCGTCCAGCCGCCGCACGCTGCAGAAGATCGTGGACTTGGGCCACGGCATGGGCATCGCGGTCGAACTGATCGAGAAGAAGGATTTCTCGCGCCTGACCCAGTTCGATGCGCTCTTCATCCGCGAGACCACGGCGGTCAACCACCACACCTTCCAGTTCGCCAAGAAAGCCGCGGCCGAGGGCATGCCGGTGATCGACGATCCGGTGTCCATCCTGCGATGCACCAACAAGGCGTACCTGGCCGAACTGCTCAAGGGCCACGGCATCGCCACGCCGCGCACGCACCTCGTGAGCCGCCGCACGCTGGGCGATCTGCCGCGGGGCCTGGCCTACCCGGTGGTGGTGAAGGTGCCGGATGGCTCGTTCAGCCGCAGCGTGAAGAAGGCCGAGAACGCCGAGGCGCTGCACGCCATTGCGCGCGAAATGCTCCGCGAGTCCGGGATCATCCTGCTGCAGGAGTTCATGTACACCGACTTCGACTGGCGCATCGGCCTGGTGGGCGGGGAGCCTCTGTTCGCAGCGAAGTACTACATGTGCGAAGGCCACTGGCAGATCCTGCAGCACGGCGAAGACGGCGGGTACGTGGAGGGCCGCACTCAGGCCGTGTCCCTGGATGCCGTGCCGCCGCCGGTGCTGCAGGCCGCCACGCGCGCGGCGCGGCTGGTCGGCAACGGTTTTTACGGCGTGGACCTCAAGTGCAATGCGGCCGGCGCCCATGTGATCGAGATCAACGACAACCCCAACCTGGACGCCGGCGTGGAGGATGCGCTGGTGGGCGATGCGCTGTACCGCACGCTGCTGGGGCATCTGCTCGCTCGCATGGACTGGCGGCTGAACCGGGAGGGCGCTGCGCCCCTGTGCAGCGGGCCGTCGCAGCGGAACCCGGCCGCCCGCCAGGGGCCGGCGTGGCGGTCCGAGCCCGCCGGCACCGGTGCGACCTTGCCCGCGCGGTAGGGCGCGGCAGGGCCGGCGGCCTGGCAAAGCTCCGGCCAAACCCCGGCCCGGCACAGGGCAAGCCGGGGCGGCGAAAATCCCCGAAGACCGGCCGTGCCGGCCCGGAACGCCATCCCTCAAGGAACCCATGCCCGAATCCACGCCGCCCATCGCAACGCCCGCCCACGATCCCGCGCAGGATGAAGACCCCCACCAGTGGCTCGAAGCGGTGGACAGCGAACTCGCCCTGGCCTGGGTGCGCGAGCGCAATGCGCATTCCGAGGCGGTGCTGACGGCCCGGCCCGAATACGCTCCCACTCGCGAGCAACTGCTGGACATCATGGATGCCAAGGACCGCATTCCCAGCGTGGTGCGTCGTGGCGACTGGCTCTACAACCTGTGGCAGGACGGGCACCACCGCCGCGGGCTGTGGCGGCGCACCACGCTGGCCGGGTACCGCGCGCCCGAACCCGCGTGGGAGACGGTGCTCGACCTGGATGCCCTCGCCCTGGCCGAGGACGAGAACTGGGTCTGGGGCGGGGCCGAGGTGCTGGGCCCGAAGTACCGCCACGCCCTGGTGTCGCTCTCGCGCGGCGGGGCCGACGCCACGGTGATCCGCGAGTTCGACCTGGTGTCGCGGCAGTTCGTCGAAGCGGGTTTCGCCCTGCCTGAGGCCAAGTCGGACGTGACCTGGATCGACGCCGAAACGGTCTACGTGAGCACCGATTTCGGCGAGGGCTCCCTGACCGAATCGGGCTACCCCCGCATCGTCAAGCGCTGGCGGCGCGGCACGCCGCTGGCCTGCGCGGTCACGGTGTTCGAGGGCGAGGCGTCGGACGTGGGCGTGGGGGTGGGCGTGGACCGCACGCCGGGCTTCGAGCGCACCGTGTTCACCCGCATGATCGACTTCTACCGCCACGAGGTCTGGCTGACCGAGGGGCCTGCCGAAGCGCCGGATGCCGCCCCCGTGCGGCTGGACGTGCCGGACGACGCCATTCCCGACTTCGTGCGCGGCACGCTGCTCCTGGAGCTGCGCAGCGACCTGGTGCTGGGGGAGGCGCACTTCGCCGCCGGCTCGCTGCTGCATGCCGACGCGGCGGCCTGGCTGCGCGGCGAGCGCGTGGCCGCGGCGTTGTTCACCCCCACGGCCACGCGCTCGCTGGCCGGCTACGACACCACGCGCGACCACGTGCTGCTGCAGGTGATGGACAACGTGGCCGAGCGGCTGGAGCTGTGGCACCGGCCCGGGGGCGAGGGCGGTCCCTTCGTCGGCCGCGCGGTGGACACGCCGTTCCCCGGCCAGTTGGGCGTGACGGCCCTGCACGACCCGCTGCTGGCCGACGACCCGCTGGCCGAGCATTACCTGCTGTCGTACACCGACTTCACCACGCCCGCCTCGCTGTTCCTGGCCCGCACCGCCGATGACGAGCGCGAGTTGCTCAAGGCCGGGCCGGCGCGCTTCGATGCCGAAGGCATGCGCACCGAGCAGTGCTTCGCCACCTCGGCCGACGGCACGCGCGTGCCGTATTTCGTTCTGTGGCCGCGCGGCGCGCAGGCCGATGGCAGCAACCCCACGCTGATCTACGGCTACGGCGGCTTCGAGCATGCGCTCACGCCCTGGTACGCCGCCGACTACGGCCGGGCCTGGTGCGAGCAGGGCGGCGTGCTGGTGGTGGCCAACCTGCGCGGCGGCGGCGAGTACGGCCCGGCGTGGCACCAGGCGGCGGTGCGCGAACACAAGCAGCGCAGCTACGACGACCTGATCGCCATCGCACAGGATTTGATCGCGCGCGGCGTGACCCGGCCCGCGCACCTGGGCATCCAGGGCGGCAGCAATGGCGGGCTGCTGGTGGGCGCGGTGATGGTGCAGCGGCCCGACCTGTTCAACGCGGTGGTGTGCCAGGTGCCGCTGCTGGACATGCGGCGCTACCACACGCTGCTGGCGGGCGCGTCGTGGATGGCCGAGTACGGCGATCCGGACGATCCGGCCGACTGGGCCTTCATCGCGCGCTACAGCCCCTACCACCAGGTGCGGGCCGATGCGCGCTATCCCCGGGTGCTGTTCACCACCTCGACACGCGACGACCGGGTGCACCCCGGCCACGCGCGCAAGATGGCCGCGCGCATGCTGGCGCAGGGGCACGACTTGCTCTACTACGAGAACACCGAGGGCGGCCACGGCGGCGCGGCCGACAACGCGCAGCGCGCCCACCTGCTGGCGCTGGAGTTCGCCTACCTGTGGCAGCAGCTGGGCCCGCGGCCCGCGGTGGCCGACGCCGCCGGCTGAATGCCGTGTCGGCCGCAGCGGCGCAGCATTTCGCCACCGGGGCCGTGGCGGCGCGCCGCGGCCCCGGCGCGCCGGCCGCGGGCACTGGCGCCACACGCAGGAAAACGCCACGCCGATTTGGCGACAATCGCATCCAGAAAGTGAGACCCCGACCATGCCCCTGCAATTCGCCGACCGACTGAACAATGTAGAGACCTCCGCCATCCGCGAGCTTTTCAAGCTGCTGGGCAAGCCCGGCATCATCAGCTTTGCCGGGGGATTTCCGGACAGCGCGATGTTCGACGTGGACGGCATCCGCGAGGCCTCCAACCAGGCCCTGGCCGAAGAGCCGGGCGCGGCCCTGCAGTACGGCGCCACCGAGGGCTACAACCCGCTGCGCGAGCAACTGGCCGCCTTCATGGTCAGCAAGGGCGCCAGGGACGTGGCGACCGACAACCTCATCGTCACCACCGGCAGCCAGCAGGCGCTGGACCTGCTGGGCAAGACGCTCATCAGCCCCGGCGACAAGGTGATCGTGGAAGGCCCCACCTTCCTGGCCACCATCCAGTGCTTTCGCCTCTACGGCGCCGAGCTGATCAGCGCGCCGGTCGATGGCGAAGGCGTGGACACCGATGCGCTGGAAAAGCTCATCGCCGAGCACCGCCCCAAGTTCGTCTACCTCATCCCCACCTTCGGCAACCCCAGCGGCGCGCTGCTGAGCCTGGAGCGCCGCCGAAAGGTGCTGGAGATGGCGGCCCGCCACCAGACGCTGATCGTCGAGGACGACCCCTACGGCGACCTGTACTTCGGCGAGGCGCCGCCCCCCAGCCTGCTGGCGCTGTCGGCCGACGTGCCCGGCAGCCGCGACCTGCTGGTGCACTGCGGCAGCCTGAGCAAGGTGCTGAGCCCCGGCCTGCGCGTGGGCTGGCTCATCGCCCCGGCCGAACTGCTGGCCAAGGCCACCATGTGCAAGCAGTTCAGCGATGCGCACACCAGCACCTTCGCGCAGGCCACGGCCGCGCAGTACCTCAAGGCCGGCCGCATGCCCGCCACGCTGGCCAAGGTGCGCGCCGTGTATGCCGAGCGCGCCCAGGCCATGGGCGATGCGCTGCGCAAGGAACTGGGCGATGCCATCGCGTTCGTGCAGCCGCAGGGGGGCCTGTTCGTCTGGGCGCGCCTCACCGGCGCGCGCGGCCAGGTGGCCGACGGCAACGTGCTGGCCAAGAAGGCCATCGAGCAGGGTGTGGCCTTCGTTCCCGGCACGCCGTTCTTCTGCGCGCAGCCCGACCACGCCACGCTGCGCCTGTCGTTCGCCACGGCCGATGTGGACAAGATCCGCGAGGGCGTGGCCCGGCTGGGCCAGGCGGTGCGCGCCTGACCGGCCGGCTGCGGCCCGGCGCGGCGCCCGCTGGCGCTGCCCTGACCACCCCCGAGGGCGCCATGGCGCCCTTTTTTCATGGCCGCACCGGTCAGGCCTGCAGCGACACCAGCCCGCGCACGGCCATGTAGAGACCCAACAGCCCCAGGCCGATGAAAAAGCAGGCCTTGAACCGTGCCGGCGACAGGCGCCCCCGCAGCCACTGGCCGGCCGCCATGCCGATGACGGCGGGCACCAGCAGCGCCACGGACGACAGGGCCGCCGTGCCCGGGTACGCCCCGTTGGCCGCCAGCCCGGCGCCCAGCACCAGCGTGGAGACGGTGAACGACAGCCCCATGGCCTGCACGAGCTCGTCCCGCGCCAGGCCCAGCGACTGCAGGTAGGGCACCGCCGGCACCACGAACACGCCGGTGGCGGCCGTGACCAGGCCCGTCGCCACGCCCACGGCCGGCCCCAGCCAACGTTCGGCGCGCGCCGGCACCTGCAGCGGGGCTCCGCGCAGGCCCCAGGCGGCGTACAGGACCAGCACGGTGCCCAGCGCCACCGACGCCCCCTGGCCGGCGGGCGCGCCGATCCACGCCGCCCCCGCGAGGGTGCCCGCGCACACGCCCAGCTGCATGCCGCCCAGCCGGCGCACCATCGGCCCCAGACCCGACAGGGGCCGCAACTGCAGCAGATTGGTCACGAGCGAGGGCATTACCAGCAAGGCCGCCGCGTGGGCGGGGGGCATGACCAGGGCCAGCAGCGCCATCGCGACGGTCGGCAGCCCCAGGCCCACCACGCCCTTGACGCACCCGGCGAGCAGGAAGACGGCCGTGGCCGCGAGGAAGGCGGTGGGGGGGAGCGATGCGGTCATGCCGTGGATTGTTGGAGGCGTCCGTCGGCGCGGCAATCGGGATTCGGCGCAGCCTGCCTCAGGCGAGGCCATAGGCAGGGCGTGCTACCTTGGCGCCCATGGCATTCGACCTGACCGATCTGCGACTGTTCGCCAACGTGCTGGAGGCGGGCACCATCACCGCCGGCGCATCAGCCAGCTGCATCACGCTGGCATCGGCCAGCGAGCGCATCCGCGGCATGGAATCCGCGCTGGGCGTGCCGCTGCTGCTGCGAACGCGGCGCGGCGTGTCGCCCACCCCCGCCGGGCGGACCTTGCTGCAGCACGCGTTGATCGTGCTGCAGCAGATCGAGCGCATGCAGGGGGACTTGGGCGACCATGCCTCGGGCCTGCGCGGCCACGTGCGCCTGATGTGCAACAGCGCCGCGCTGAGCGACTGGCTGCCCGACCGGCTGGCGGGTTTCCTGCACAACCATCCCGGCATGTCGGTGGACCTGCAGGAACGCCCCAGCCACGAGATCGTGGACGCCTTGCGCCACGGCGTGTGCGAGATCGGCGTGCTGGCCGATTCGGTCGATGCCGCGGGCTTGCAGGCCTTCGTGCTGGGGGCGGACCCGCTGGTTCTGGTGGTGCCGCGCGGCCATGCGCTGGCGGCGCGCCGCCGCATCGCATTCGCCGAGGTGCTGGACTGGGAACTGGTGGGCCTGTCGGCCGGCAGCGCGCTGGACGACCACCTCGCGGGCCATGCCCGCCGGCTGGGCGCCCGCCCGCGCTACCGCATCCGCCTTGGCAGCTTCGAGGTGGTCTGCCGCATGGTGGGGCAGGGCGTGGGCCTGGCCGTGGTGCCGCGCGCCGTGGTGCAGCGCTGCGGCCGTTCGGCCGGCGTGCGGGCCGTGGCCCTGGACGATGCGTGGGCCGCGCGCTCGCTGGTGCTGTGCGTGCGGGAACTGGACGCGCTGCCGACCCCTGCCCGACAACTGGTGGCACGGGTGCTGGGTGCGTCGCCAGGCACCGGCGGCGGGTGAAGCGTGGTTTGGGTTCCAATAGCGGCATGCCCGACACCCATCCCAACGAACAGCGCCTGAACGAGCTGGAGATCAAGGCCAGCTTCGCCGAAGACCTGCTCGACCAGCTCAACCTCACCATCTACCGGCAACAGCAGCAGATCGACCGGCTCATCGCCGAGGTGTCCCAGCTGCGCCAGCAGATCCCCGAAGGCGGCGGGGCGGCCGTGCGCAGCCTGCGCGACGAACTGCCGCCGCACTACTGACCTGCCGCGCGCCCCCGCCGGGTTCGCTTCCTCTCCCTCTTTTTCTTCTCACCGAAAGGTCCTTGCCATGCAATACCGCCGCCTTGGCCGCAGCAACCTGCAAGTCTCCGCCCTGTGCCTGGGCACCATGATGTTCGGCGACCAGACGGGGCGCGATGAGGCCGCGGCCATCGTGGCCGACGCGCGCGAGCGCGGCGTGAACTTCATCGACACGGCCGACGTGTACACCCGGGGCGCGTCGGAAACGATGCTGGGCGGGTTGCTCAAGGGCCAGCGCCACGACTGGGTGCTGGCGACCAAGCTGGGCAACAAGATGTCCGACCGGGTGAACGAATCGCAGTATTCCCGCACCTGGATGCTGCGCGAG
The DNA here is from genome assembly GCF_030158995.1 of Acidovorax sp. SUPP2825. NCBI lineage: Bacteria > Pseudomonadati > Pseudomonadota > Betaproteobacteria > Burkholderiales > Comamonadaceae > Acidovorax > Acidovorax sp. SUPP2825. Next base: position 141,054 of record NZ_BQXK01000009.1, read on the forward strand.
GTGGATGCCAGCCTGGCCCGGCTGCAGACCGACCACGTGGACATCCTGTACCTGCACCGCGACGTCAACGACATGGACCTGCAGGAGCCGCTGTTCGCCATCGATGCGCTGCTGCGCGCCGGCAAGATCCGCTACTGGGGCGTGTCCAACTTCCGCGCCTGGCGCATCACTGAGCTGGTGCACCTGGCGGCGCGCATGGGCCTGCCCGGGCCCGTGGTCTGCCAGCCGTACTACAACCTGCTCAACCGCATGCCCGAGGTGGAGATCCTGCCGGCCTGCGCGCACCACGGCGTGGGCGTGGTGCCCTACAGCCCGATCGCGCGCGGCGTGCTCACCGGCAAGTACCTGCCGGGCCAGCCGCCCGCCGAGGGCACGCGCGCGGCACGCGGCGACAAGCGCATGGCCGAGACCGAGTTCCGCGAGGAATCGCTGCAGATCGCCCAGCGGCTGAAAGGGCATGCCAAGGAACGCGGCGTGACGCTGGCCCAGTTCGCCACGGCCTGGGTGCTGGCGCACCGCGCGGTGAGCGCCGTGATCGCCGGCCCGCGCACCCTGGCGCAGTGGCAGGACTACGCGCCCGCGCTGGGCGTGGAGATCACCGCGCAGGACGAAGCGCTGGTGAACGAGCTGGTGGCCCCGGGCCACCCGTCCACCCCGGGCTACACCGACCCGGCCTACCCCCTGTACCCGCGCACCCGCGGCTGATCGAGCGACGACGGCAGGCGCGGCTCAGTCGTTCGCACCGCCGCCGTCCTGGCCCTGGCGGGCCGTAGCCGCGCGCAGCTTGTCTTTCTTGCTCGGGCGCTTGCCCTTGATGCCGCCGTTGCCCGGCGGCGCGGCCGGCGCGGCCTCGGTGGGCTCGAAGCCGGGGATCTGCTCCAGCGGCAGGGCCATGCGCTGGCGCTTTTCGATCAGGCGCCAGTGCGCCTCGGTGCTGGCGCTGACGAAGCTCACGGCCACGCCGGTCTCGCCCGCGCGGCCGGTGCGGCCGATGCGGTGCACGTAGTCGGTCACCGAGCGGGGCAGGTCGAAGTTGACCACCACGGGCAGTTGCGCGATGTCGATCCCGCGCGAGGCGAGGTCGGTCGTCACCACCACCTGCCAGCGGTCGTCCTTGAACTCCTGCAGCACCTGCTTGCGCGCGCCCTGGCTCAGGCCGCCATGGAAGGGCGAGGCGAAGATGCCGGCCTGGTAGAGCTTCTCGGCCACATGCTCGGCGGCGTACTGCGTGGCCACAAACACCAGCACGCGCGACCATTCGTGCGTCTGCACCAGGTGGCGCAGCAGTTGCGTGCGCCGGCCCGGGTCCACGGCGATGGCGCGCTGGGCGATGTCGGGCGTGGTCTCGGGCGAGTGGGCGATCTCGATGCGCACCGGCTCGCGCAGCAGGCCGTCGGCCAGCGCGGCCACCGCCGGCGCGAAGGTGGCCGAGAACAGCAGGTTCTGCCGCTCCACGGGCAACAGGGCCAGCACGCGGTTCAGTTCCTCGGCGAAGCCTAAGTCGAGCAGGCGGTCGGCCTCGTCCAGCACCAGGGTCTGCACGGCGGAGAGCGCCACCGCGTTATGGTCCACCAGGTCCAGCAGGCGGCCCGGCGTGGCGACGACGATGTCGGCCCCGCTGCGCAGGCCCATCATCTGCGGGTTGATGGAGACGCCGCCGAACACCACGGCAACCGCCAGGCGCTGCGGCAGCAGGTGCCGGGCCAGATCGCGCAGGACCTCGCCGACCTGCTCCGCCAGCTCGCGCGTGGGCACCAGCACCAGGGCCCGCACGCGGCGCGCGCCCCGGCCGGCCTGGGCCAGCGTGTGCGGCAGGCACTGCTGCAGCAGCGGCAAGGCGAAGGCGGCGGTCTTGCCCGAACCGGTCTGCGCGCAGGCCCGCACGTCGGCGCCGCGCAGCACGGCCGGAATGGCCTCGGCCTGGACCGCCGTGGGCGTGGTGAAGCCCATCGCATCGGCGGCGTGGACAAGGGCGGGCGAGAGGCCGAGGGAAGCAAAAGGCATGGCAGGCGCGCACCGGGGCGCGAAGGAGGGAACCCGCGATTGTGCCGCCCTGGGGCGGGATGCGGATAATTCGCGGTCTTTGAGGCCTTTCGTGCCTCATTTCCTGCCTTCATTCCTTGCCCGCCGTCCTTCGCCCGCGCCCCGGGCCCCTCGCCATGCGCCTGATTGCCACTGCCGCCGTTTTCTTCAAAGCCCAGGGAGTGCCGCCATGCGCCTGAGCGACCTGGGTGGCCTCGTCTATTCGACCGAATCCGGCCGCATGTGCCCCGGCTGCCGCCAGCCCGTGGCGCAGTGCGCCTGCCAGGCGGCCCGCGCGGTGCCGGCGGGCGATGGCACCGTGCGGGTCTCGCGCGAGACCAAAGGGCGGGGCGGCAAGGCGGTCACGGTGGTGAAGGGCGTGGCGCTCGACGAGGCGGCGCTGGCGCTGCTGGGCAAGCAGCTCAAGGCCGCGTGCGGCAGCGGCGGGACCGTGAAGGACGGCGTGATCGAGGTGCAGGGCGATCATGTCGAGCGCGTGATGGACGCGTTGCGGCAACGGGGCCACACCGTCAAGCGGGCCGGGGGCTGAGCCGCCATGGACCCGGAACAACTGCAGCGCCTGCTGACCGTCCAGATGCCCTACGGCAAGTACAAGGGCCACGCCATTGCGGACCTGCCGGGCAACTACCTGAACTGGTTCGCCCGCGAGGGCTTTCCGCGCGGCGATCTGGGCCGGCTGCTGGCCCTCATGCACGAGATCGACCACAACGGCCTGTCGGCCCTGCTGGAGCCGCTGCGCGCCCAGGCCGGGCAGGGCCCGGCGGCCCGGCGCTGAACCGCCGCCGCGCGCGCTCTCAGTGGCCGCCGGCCGGCATGTCGAAGGCCGGCAGGTGCCCGAAGCATTTGCGAAACAGCGCGCGGGCCACGCCGTGCGCGGCCTGCTGCAGCGAATGCGCCACCTCCGGCGCGAAGCGGCGCTCGGTGTGCTGCTGCCACAGCCCCACCCAGGCCGCGAAATGCGCCGGCGTCACGCCCTCCAGCGCGCCGTGCCGCGCGAGCACGTTGCGGCGGTAGCGCCGGCTGCCCAGCGCCACCGTGCTCCAGAAGTCCACCATGCGCGCCAGGTGCGGCTCCCAGCGGTCCTGCAGGGCCGCATCGAACACGGGGCCCAGCAGGACATCGGCGCGCACGTCGGCGTAGAAGCCGTGCACGAGGTCGGTGATGCCCGCCAGGTCCAGGGTGTGCCGGACGGGGGGGCTGAAGGGGCGCGGGTGAATCCATCGGGTCGGCGCGCATCGCTGCGCAGTGGTGAAGTCGGGGTGGTCGGGTGGTCGGGTGGGCCGGACAGAGCATGCCCGTTCCGGCATCAAGGGGTTTGACGCGCAGCAAGCGATGGTCCCGCCGTGCCGTTGCCCAGCCAGGCCCCCGCCGCCGCCATCACGCAGCGCGTGAGCCGCTCCAGCCCCGCCTGGGCCGACCGGGGCAGCGCCCAGTACAGGGGCACGTCCATCCCCGCCTGCGGCCGCAGCTCCACCAGCGTGCCATCGGCCAGTTGCCGTTCGATCAGCACGGTGGGGTGCATGCCCCAGCCCATGCCGACCTCGCAGCTGCGCAGAAACCCCTGGTTGGACGGCATGAAGTGGCGGGGCGGGTGGCGGCGCGAGGCCAGGCCCTGGCGCTGCAGCCACTGGTCCTGCAGGCGGTCGTTGCGGCCATAGACCATCATGGGCGCGAGCGCCGCGGTCTCGGGCGTCACGCCGCCGCCGAAGTGGCGCGCCACGAATTGCGGGCTGCCGACCGCCACGTAGTGCATGGCGCCCAGCGGCCAGGTGTTGCAGCCCGCGATGCTGCCCTCGCTGGCGGTGACGGCGGCGATCACCTCGCCTTCGCGGATGCGCTGCGCGGTGTGCTCCTGGTCGTCGATGCGGATGTCCAGCAGCTCGTTGCCGCCGGCCGTGAAATCCGCCATCGCGTCCATGAACCAGGTGGACAGCGAATCCGCGTTCACCGCCAGCTTGAGCGTGGGCGCGGCCGTGGGGCCGTCGGGTGCCAGGGCGGGGTTGGTGCGGCGCAGTTCGTTTTCCAGCAGGGCGACTTGGTCCAGGTGCAGGCACAGGCGTCGACCGGCCTCGGTGCCCGTGCAGGGCGTGCCGCGCTGCACCAGCACCTGGCCGGCGCGCTCTTCCAGCTGCTTGACCCGCTGGGACACGGCCGACGGGGTGACGTGCAGGCGCCGCGCGGCGCGCTCGAAGCTGCCTTCGCGCACCACCGCAGCGAGGGCTTCCAGACCAGCGTAGTCGAACATGGCGGGATGAAGTTTTGCTTCACAGTGTTAAGGCTTTTTAAGTGTACTTAAACCGGAGCGGTGGCCAGAATCGGCCGCATGTGGACCCCTTTCTTCCCCGCCGCGGGCGCGGCATCGACTTCCTGGCTGGCCGGCTTCACGGTCTGCCTTTCGCTCATCGTCTCCATCGGCGCGCAGAACGCCTATGTGCTGCGGCAGGCCGTGCAGGGCGAATGCGTGCGAGCCTGCGTGGCGCTGTGCGTCGTGTCGGACGCGCTGCTGATCGGGCTGGGCGTGGCGGGCGCGGCGGCGCTGCTCGGGCAATCGCCCGCCCTGGCGCAGGCCCTCACCCTGGGCGGCGCCGTGTTCCTGCTGGCCTATGGCCTCTTCGCCTGGTACCGCGCGTTCTGGTCGGGCGGCCAGGCCTTGAAGACGGGCGGGACCGACCGGGCGCAGCGCAGCGCCTGGGGCGTGGTGGGCACCCTCGCGCTCATCACCCTGGTCAACCCGCACGTGTACCTGGACACCATGGTGCTCATGGGCTCCATCGGCGCGCGGCAGGAAGGGGGGCTCAAATGGGTGTTCGTGGCCGGGGCGGCGTCGGCCAGCCTGCTGTGGTTCGTCCTGCTGGCGGTGGCCGGGCGCAGGCTCCAGGCGGTGTTCGCGCGGCCCATGGCCTGGCGGGTGCTGGACGGGCTCACGGGCTCGGTGATGCTGGCGCTGTCGGCCTGGGTCGCGGCCGGAGCGCTCCAGCCAGCGGCCTGATGACCGCCGCTGGGGCCTTCACGCAAAAGGGGGCGGTGACGACGGCTCGGCCGTCCTGCACCCGCCCCCTTCGGATTTTCAAGGCACCCGGGTCAGAACGCGGGCACCACGGCGCCCTGGTACTTGTCCTGGATGAACTTCTTCACTTCCGGCGTGTGCAGCGCCTTCACCAGCTTCTGGATGCGGGGGTCGTTGGCGCGGTCTGCGCGCGCGGCCACTAGGTTGGCGTAGGGCGAGTCGGCGCCTTCGATGAACAGCGCATCCTTGGTGGGGTTGAGCTTGGCCTCGATGGCGTAGTTGGTGTTGATGAGGGCCAGGTCCACGTCCTGCAGCGCGCGCGGCAGCAGGGCGGCTTCGAGTTCGCGGAATTTGAGCTTCTTGGGGTTCTTCACGATGTCGATCGGGGTGGCCGTGATGTTCTTGGGGTCCTTCAGCTCGATCAGGCCCTGCTTTTGCAGCAGGATCAGCGCGCGGCCAGCGTTGGACGGGTCGTTGGGGATGGCGACCAGGGCGCCTTCCTTGAGCTCGCTCACGGCCTTGATCTTCCGGGAGTAGGCGCCGAAGGGCTCCACGTGCACCTTGCCGTCGGGCACGGCGACGATGCTGCTCTTGCGGTCCTTGTTGTAGCTGTCCAGGTAGGGCTGGTGCTGGAAGAAGTTGGCGTCCAGCTGCTTGTCTTCCACCGCGGCATTGGGCTGGATGTAGTCGCTGAATTCCTTGACCTGCAGGTCCACGCCCTGGGCCTTGAGCTGCGGCTTCACGAAGTTCAGGATTTCCGCATGCGGCACCGCCGAGGCCGCGACCTTGAGCACATCGGCGGCATGCGCCGAGAAGGCCAGGGTGGCGACGGCCAGGGCGGACAGCGTTTTCTTCAGCATGGAGAGGGCTTTCATTTCAGTCGGTTGGATCGGTCGGCGGGCGCCCGAGCGCGCGCCGTGGGAAGACGCGAATGTAAAGACGGGCGCGGGAATGCGCCATTCTTTTATTTTCATATCGATATAACGATCGACCCTCTTATGTGACTCTATGGCTCGCCATTCGAATGAAAAGAGGCCGTTGCCCTAGTATCGTTTGGCCTGGTTGCTATTGAAAGAATAGCAATCGGGGTGGCGTGCCGATGGGCGCGCCAGGGCGTCAGCGCAGCACTTCCAGCAGGCGATCCAGCCCGCCTTCGTTGATGGCCACCTTGGCCTGGGCCCGCACCGCCGGCTTGGCGTGGTAGGCCACCGACAGGCCTGCGGCCCCCATCATGGGCAGGTCGTTGGCGCCGTCGCCCACGGCAATGGCCTGGCTGGGCGAAATGCCCAGCAGCGAGGCCACCTCCAGCAGCGTCCGGCGTTTCTCGGCGCCGTCGCAGATGTCCCCCCAGGCCTGGTCCACCATGCGGCCGGTGAGCACGCCGTCCTCGACCTCCAGCTGGTTCGATCGCGCGAGATCGATGCCCAGCCCGGCGCGGACCCGGTCGGCGAAGAACGTGAAACCGCCCGAGACCAGCAGCGTGGTCAAGCCCGCGGAGCGGGCCGCGGCCACCAGTTCCTTGGCGCCGGGGTTGAAGCGCAGCCGCTCGGCGAACACGTGTTCCAGGTGCTCGACGGTCACTCCGCGCAGCAGGGCCACGCGCTGGCGCAGGCTTTCCTTGTAGTCGGTGATCAGGCCCTGCATGGCGGCCTCGGTGATGGCGGCCACTTCGGCTTTGCGGCCCGCCGCGTCGGCGATCTCGTCCACGCACTCGATATTGATCAGGGTGGAGTCCATGTCGAATGCGATGAGCTTGAAGTCCGACAGGGACAGCGGGATGGAAAGGCCTTGGACGACAAGGCCGGGAGCGAATTCGGTGGCGGCACTCATGAATGGGGGGAGGAAAGATCCTGCGGCGAAGACAAAAGGAAGGGGGAGGGGCCTGCCCGGCGCGCAGCAGCGGCGTTCCGGGACACAGCGGGGATTATCCCCAGGTCGCCTGCCGCTGCCTGCCTCTGCCGGGATCGCTGCCGCTCCCGCCTCGTTGCTTCACTGGGGCGCCAGCCCGGCCGCCTTGACCAGTTCGGCGTGCAGTTTGATTTCCGCGGCGATGGTGTCCTGCAGTTGCTGGGTGGTGCCGGGCGCCACTTCCATGCCGCTGGCTGCCAGCCGGGCCTGGGTGTCGCCCGCCAAGGCGGCGTGGGCGGCGCTGCGCAGCCGGTCGATGACGGGCTGCGGCGTCCTGGCCGGTGCCAGCAGGCCGACCCAGGCCGACCCAGGCCGACAGTTCCACCTGCGGCACGCCGCTTTCCGCCATGGTGGGCACCTGCGGCAGCACCGCCGAACGCTGCGCGCTCATCACCGCCAGCGCCTGCAGCTTGCCCGACTGGATGTGGGGCAGCGCTTCGGGCAGCACGGCGAACATGAGGTCCACGTTGCCCGCCAGCGTGTCGTTGATGGCCGGGGCACCGCCCTTGTACGGCACGTGCAGCATGCTCGATTGCGTGCGGGTGCCGAACATCAGCGCCGCCAGGTGCTGCGGGCTGCCGTCGCCCGACGATGCGTAGGTCACCCGGCCCGGCGCGGCCCGGGCCGCCTGCAGCACGGCGGCCACGCTCGGAAACTTCTGCGCGTCCTTGGCCACCAGCACCATCGGCTGGTTCACCAGCTTGGTGATGGGCACGAAGTCGGCCTGCGGGTCATAGGGCAGGGTCTTGAAGATGCTCTTGTTGGTGGTCAGGAACGACGCGGGCGACACCATGATCGTGTAGCCGTCCGGCGCCGCGCGGGCCACCATGGGCGTGCCGATCTGGCCCGAGGCGCCCGCCTTGTTGTCCACCACGAACGGCTGGCCCAGTTCGGCCGCCATCTTCTGGCCCACCATGCGCGCGATCATGTCGGCGCTGCCGCCAGCGGGGAGCGCGACGATCACTTTCACCGGGTGGTCCGGGTAGGTGCCCTGGGCCAGCGCGGGCGCTGCCGTGGCCACGAGGCCGAGGGCGCAGAAAAATGCCGGGATCGGGCGTGCAACACGCATGGGCGGACTCCTTGGATCGGTTGGAACGAATGGCCGCCGGTGCCATCCCGGCGCGTTGCATCGTCCAAGCAATTCCTGCACCCGTTCGCGGTGTGCTGGCGCGTGCGCCAGCGATTGGCTTGTTGAATGCTATTTTTTTTGTAGCATCATGCCCTAGTACTTATTGCGCTCGAGGTCTTTTTTGCTCTGATCGTAAAAGGTTCGGCCAGGGGGCCGGCCACCCGGGCCGGAAGACCACCAGCACCGTACGCGGCATGCCGCTCGCCACGGCACCGCCGCAAGCCATCCGTCTAGGCGGGCGCGCCCTGCGCCAGCGGTTGCCCCAGGCTGCGCAGCACGTCGCGCACCATCTGCACCCGGTCCTTGGCCTCGGGCAGTTCGCGCTCGATGCGCAGCTTTTCGTTGCCCGCCAGCTTGATGTGCTTGTTCTTCTGGATCAGGTGGATGATGTTCATCGGATCGATCGGCGGCTGCGGCTTGAAGGTGATGTGGATCACGCCGGGCGCCGCATCCACCTTGACCACGCCATAGGGTTGGCTCATGCAGCGCAGGCGGTGCACGTCGATCAGGGTCTGCGCCTGCGGCGGCAGCTTGCCGAAGCGGTCCACGATCTCCTCCAGCAGGCTGTCGATCTGGTCGGTGGTCCTGGCGGTGGCGAGCTTCTTGTAGAACGACAGGCGCAGGTGCACGTCGCCGCAGTAGTCGCTCGGCAACAGCGCGGGCGCGTGCAGGTTGATGTCGGTGGTGACGGACAGCGGCGCCAGCAGGTCGGGCTCCTTGCCCGCCTTGAGCGAGCGCACGGCCTCCGACAGCATCTCGTTGTAGAGCTGGAACCCCACCTCCAGCATGTTGCCGCTCTGGTTCTCGCCCAGCACTTCGCCCGCGCCGCGGATCTCCAGGTCGTGCATGGCCAGGTAGAAGCCGCTGCCCAGCTCCTCCATCTGCTGGATGGCGTCGAGCCGCTGTGCGGCCTGCTTGGTCAGGCCCTCGATGTCCGGCACCATCAGGTAGGCATAGGCCTGGTGGTGGCTGCGGCCCACGCGGCCGCGCAGCTGGTGCAGCTGCGCCAGGCCGAACTTGTCGGCGCGACTCATGATGATGGTGTTGGCCGTGGGCACGTCGATGCCGGTCTCGATGATGGTCGAGCACAGCAGGATGTTGTAGCGCTGCGCCACGAAATCGCGCATGACCTTTTCCAGCTCGCGCTCGGGCATCTGGCCGTGGGCCACGGCGATGCGGGCCTCGGGCAATATCTCTTCCAGCTTCTGGCGCCGGTTCTCGATGGTCTCCACCTCGTTGTGCAGGAAGTAGCACTGCCCGCCGCGCTTCAGTTCGCGCAGCACGGCCTCGCGGATCACGCCCGTGCCCTCGTTGCGCACGAAGGTCTTGATGGCCAGGCGGCGCTGGGGCGCCGTGGCGATCACGGACAGGTCGCGCAGGCCCTCCAGCGCCATGCCCAGCGTGCGCGGGATGGGCGTGGCGGTGAGGGTCAGCACGTCCACCTCGGCGCGCAGCGCCTTCATCTGCTCCTTGTGGCGCACACCGAAGCGGTGCTCCTCGTCGATGATGAGCAGGCCCAGGTTGTGGAATTGGGTGGATTCGGAGAGCAGCTTGTGCGTGCCCACCACGATGTCCACCGTGCCGTCGCCGATGCCCTTGATGGCCGAGGTGATCTCCTTGCCCGAACGAAAGCGCGACACCTCGGCCACCTTCACCGGCCACTTGCCGAAGCGGTCCATCAGCGTCTGGTAGTGCTGCTCGGCCAGCAGCGTGGTGGGTGCGAGGAACGCCACCTGTTTGCCGCCCGTGACGGCCACGAAGGCCGCGCGCAGGGCCACCTCGGTCTTGCCGAAGCCCACGTCGCCGCAGACCAGGCGGTCCATGGGGCGGGGCGAGATCATGTCCTGGATGACCGCGTGGATGGCCGCGTTCTGGTCGGCCGTTTCCTCGAAGCCGAAGTCGTTGGCGAACTGCTCGTAGTCCTGTGGCGAGTAGCGGAAGGCGTGGCCTTCGCGCGCCGCGCGGCGGGCGTAGATGTTGAGCAGCTCGGCCGCGGAGTCGCGCACCTGCTCGGCCGCCTTGCGCTTGGCCTTCTCCCACTGGCCGCTGCCCAGCTTGTGCAGCGGCGCCTCGTCGGCGCTCACGCCGGTGTAGCGGCTGATGAGCTGCAGCTGGCTGACCGGCACGTACAGCACCGCCTTGTCGGCGTATTCGAGGTGCAAAAACTCTTGCAGCGCGGGCGTGCCATCGGGGTTCTTCTGGCCCACGTCCATGTTGATGAGCCCGTGGTAGCGGCCGATGCCGTGCGCGCTGTGCACCACCGGGTCGCCCACGTTGAGCTCGGACAGGTCCTTGATCAGCGCCTCGACATCGCTCACCTGCTCCTGCTTCTTGCGCCGCCGCGTGGTGGCGCCAGCGGCGAACAGCTCGGTCTCGGTCACGAAGTCGATGCCGTCGCCGAGCCAGCTGAAGCCCGTCGTGACGGCGGCCGTGGCAATGCCCACCTTTTCCTCGGCATGGCCCTGGAACTCGGCCAGCGAGTCGAAGGCCGGCGGGCTCAACTGAGAGGCGCGCAGGAAATCGAGCAGGCTCTCGCGCCGCCCGGCGCTTTCCGCCAGCAGCAGCACGCGGTGCGGGGTGTTGCGGATGTGGGCGTGCAGGCGCGCCAGGGGGTCTTCGGCACCGCGCGCCACCGACAGGTCGCCCAGCTTCTGGAAATGGGCGTTGTCGGCGATGTCCTCCACGCCCGGGCGCAAGGCGAGCTGCGCGTGCGCGTTGGCCCGGGTGTAGAACTGCTCGGTGGTGAGGAACAGCGCTTCCGGCGGCAGGGCCGGGCGGTCCGGGTCGCCCTGGATCAGGCGATAGCGGTCCTTGGTGTCCTGCCAGAACCGCTGGAAGGCCGGCTCCAGATCGCCGTGCAGCACCACGGTGGCCTCGGCGCCGAGGTAGTCGAACACGGTCGCCGTCTCGTCGAAGAAGAGCGGCAGGTAGTACTCGATGCCCGCGGTGGCCACGCCGTTGCCCATGTCCTTGTAGATGCGGCTCTTGGTCGGGTCGCCCTCCAGCATCTCGCGCCAGCGGCTGCGGAATTTGGCCCGCGCGTCGTCGTCCATCGGGAATTCGCGGCCCGGCAGCAGGCGCACCTCCGGCACGGGGTACAGGCTGCGCTGGCTGTCCGGATCGAACGTGCGGATGCTGTCGATCTCATCGTCGAACAGGTCCACGCGGTAGGGCACCAGCGAGCCCATCGGAAAGAGGTCGATCAGCCCGCCGCGCACCGCGTACTCGCCCGGGCTCACCACCTGCGACACGTGAGAGTAGCCCGCCAGCGTGAGCTGCGCCTTGAACTTCGCCTCGTCCAGCTTCTGCTTGACCTTGAAGTGGAAGGTGTAGCCCGCGAGAAAGGAGGGCGGCGCCACCCGGTACAGCGCCGTGGTGGCCGGCACCAGCACCACGTCCGCTTCGCCCTGGCTGATGCGCCACAGCGTGGCCAGACGCTCGCTGATCAGGTCCTGGTGCGGGGAGAACGTGTCGTAGGGCAGCGTCTCCCAGTCGGGGAACAGCGCGCAGCGCAGCTCGGGGGCGAAGAACGCCATCTCGTCGATGAGGCGCCGCGCATCGGTGGCGTCGGCCGTCACGATGGCGGTGGTGCGCCGCGCGGTCTTCTCTCGCTCGCCCAGGCGCGCCAGCAGCAGGGCATCGGCGCTGCCCACCGGGCGTGGCAGGGTGAAACGTTTTCCGGGGATGAGTTTGGGGAGGTCCATGCGGGTGGCGGTGCGTCGGGCCCGGGACACCGGCCCCGGGGGCGCGGTGTGCGCGGCGGTCGGGCGGTGCGGGCGAGTGGCAATTCTAGGCGGCGTGCCCTCGGCGCACGTTGTCAGATGGGGACGCCCGGCCCTCCTACAATGGCCGCCCCATGACCGATCTGCTCCCGCACCTTTCGCCGCCACCGCTCTCCGGCCAGGGGCGTTTCTGGGCCCTGGTGCCGTGTGCCGGCGTGGGCGCCCGTGCGGTGGCGCAGCCTTCGGGGCTGGACCGGGGCGCGCCAGGCCAGGTGCCGGTGCTGCCCAAGCAGTACCAGCCGGTGGCCGGGCATCCCATGGTGCTGCACACCCTGGCCGCGTTCGCCGGCGTGGGCCGGCTGCTGGGCACGCTGGTGGCCGTGGCCCCGGGCGATGCGTTTTTCGACGGCCAGCCGCAGCCCACCTTCTTCGTGGCCCCCTGCGGGGGCGCCACGCGCGCGGCGACGGTGCTGGGCGGCCTGCGCGTGCTGCAAGAGCGCGGCGCGCTGCCCGAAGATTGGGTGCTGGTGCACGATGCGGCCCGCTGCCTGGTCACCACGGCGCAGATCGACGCATTGATCGACGCCTGCGCCGACGACGCCGTGGGCGGGCTGCTGGCCCACAAGCTGGCCGACACGCTCAAGACCGCGATCGACGGCCCGGGCGGCGTGCGCGTGTGCTCCACGGTGGACCGCACCGACAAATGGCTCGCCCAGACGCCCCAGATGTTCCGCCTCGGGCCGCTGCGGCAGGCGCTGGAGCACCTGGGCCCGGCGGCCACCGACGAAGCGAGCGCCATGGAGGCCATGGGCTTGCACCCCCGGCTGGTGCCGGGCGGCGCGCAGAACTTCAAGGTGACCTACCCGGCCGACTTCGCGCTGGCCGAAGCGGTGCTGGCGCAGCGCATGCATGCCGCCACCCTGGACCGCTTCGGCGGCGCCCGGGGCGAAGCCTCGGCCGTGCCGGGCAAGACCATTTTTTAGGCGCGCGCAGCGCCTGCAGGAACGCGAACGATGAACATCCGAATCGGCGAAGGCTGGGACGTGCATGCGCTGGTGCCGGGGCGCCGCCTCGTCATCGGCGGTGTGGACGTGCCGCACACCATGGGCCTGCTCGGCCATTCCGATGCCGACGTGCTGCTGCACGCCATCACCGACGCGCTATTGGGCGCCGCCGCGCTGGGGGACATCGGCAGCCACTTCCCGGACACCGACCCCACGTTCAAAGGCGCGGATTCCGTGGCGCTGCTGGTGGAGGCCGCGCGGCGTGTGCGCGCGCAGGGTTACGAGATCGGCAACATCGACAGCACGGTGATCGCGCAGGCGCCGCGCTTGGCCGCCCACATCCCCGCGATGCGGGCCCGCATCGCGCAGGCGCTGTCGCTGCAGGAGGGTCAGGTCAACGTCAAGGCCAAGACCGCCGAGCGGCTCGGTCCGGTGGGGCAGGGCCTCGCCATGGAGGCCCGGGCCGCGACGCTGCTGTTCGTCAAGCCTTCGCCGGCTTAGGGCGGCGCGGGGGCAGGTTGCGCTTGATCTGCGGGCGCTGCAGGCGCTGCTTGGGGTCCTTGCCGCCGGGCAGGTCGGTCGCCCGCTGCAGCTGGATGTGGGCCACCAGCCCGCCCGATCCCGAATTGGCCAGGGCGAAGATGCCTCCCATGCGCTGCACCGTCTTGTCCACGATGGACAGACCCAGGCCCGCGCCGGCGGCCGCCGTGCGGGCCGAATTGCCGCGGAAGAACGGCTTGGTCAGGTTGGCCAGCTGCTCCGGCGGCACGCCCGGGCCATGGTCGCGCACCTTGATCAGCACCCACTTCTCGCGCCCCTTGGCTGCGATGTCCACGGTGGCCGTACCGCTGTCGTGCGTCTTGCCGTAGCGGCGGGCATTCTCGAGCAGGTTGGAGATCACGCGCGCCAGTTCGACCTCGTCGGCCAGCACGTTCAGGTCCTCGGGCACGTTCATCGAGATCTGCAGTTCGCGGTGGTCCTGCACGGCGTACACGCACGACGACACCACGCCATGCAGGTTGACCGGGTTCAGGGTCACGTTGTCGGGGCGGGCGTAGTCGAGGAACTTGTCGATGGTGGCGTCGAGCTGCACGATGTCGGCCACCATGTGTTCGCGGGCCACGTTGTCCGACACGCTCATTTCGGTTTCCAGCCGCAGGCGGGCCAGGGGCGTGCGCAAATCGTGCGAAATGCCCGCCAGCATCACCGCACGGTCCTGCTCCAGCTTGGCGAGCTTTTGCGCCATGCGGTTGAAGCCGATGTTCACCTCGCGGATTTCGCTGGTCACGGCTTCTTCGTCGAGCTGGCTGGCGGCGAAGTCGCCGTCGCGCACGCGGTTGGCGGCATACGACAGCTGCTTGAGCGGCCGGTTGATCAGGCGCGCGATGGCCGCGGCACCCGCCAGCGACAGGGCCGCGGCGGTGATGAGCCAGATCATCCACGTCTTGCCCCCGGCCGCGCTCAAGCGGGACCGGTCCATCAGCAGCCAGTTGGGGTCGCCGTTGATGGTGAAGCCCACCCACAGGCCGCTTTCGCCATTGACGTTGCTTGCCACGATGGTGCCCGGCCCGAGGCGGGTGGTCAGCTCTTCGGTCAGGCGCATGCCCAGGGCCGATGCGTCCAGCAGGTCGAAGCGGTCGGACGGCTCGCGCGGCAGGATGCGAACGCCTTCCTGGTCGGCCATGGTCTTGATCAGCGAGACGCGCGCGATCGCATCGGCATGCACCAGTGCCGCGCGGCTCAGGTTCACCAGCGAGGCGATCTGCTGCGCCGTCTGCAGCGTGCGCGGCTCGAACTCCAGCGCGCGCAGCGTCTGCAGCCAGGCCAGGATGCTGCCCACCAGCAACAGCGCGAGCAGGAAGAACGTGCGCCAGAAAAGGTTCAGCCCCACCCGTGCGCGCTGCGCCCGCAGATACACGGGGGCCTCCAGGGGGGCGGGGCTGGTGGCGTCGGACGACGCTGCTTCGTAGTTGGCGCTCATGTCGTGAGAATCATCGGGAAATTGCCGGAGGGCAGAGGGCGCCACGGCGAAAACGCGGCCCTCGGCAAAGGGGAGATCAGCTCGTTCCGTCCGGCACGAACACGTAGCCCACGCCCCAGACGGTCTGGATGTAGCGGGGCGCTGCAGCGTCCACCTCGACCAGCTTGCGCAGGCGGGAGACCTGCACGTCCAGGCTGCGGTCGAACGGTTCGAACTCGCGGCCACGTGCCAGCAGGGCCAGCTTTTCCCGCGACAGCGGCTGCCGTGGGTGGCGGACCAGCGCCTTCAGCATGGCGAACTCGCCGGTGGTGAGCGGCAGCTCTTCGCCGCTGCGCTGCAGTGCGCGCGTGCCCAGATCGAAGGTGAAAGGACCGAAGGTGACGACCTCGTTGTCGCCCGACGGGGCGCCCGGCGCCTCTTGCGGCGGCCGGCGGCGCAGCACCGCGTGGATGCGGGCCAGCAGTTCGCGGGGGTTGAACGGCTTGCCCAGGTAATCGTCGGCGCCCACTTCTAGGCCCACGATGCGGTCCACGTCCTCGCCCTTGGCGGTGAGCATGATGATGGGAGTGCGATCGTTGGCGGCGCGAAGGCGGCGGCAGATCGAGAGGCCGTCCTCGCCGGGCATCATCAGGTCCAGCACGATGAGGTCCACGGTTTCGCGCAGCAGAATGCGGTTGAGGGCCTTGCCATCTTCCGCAACCATGACTTCGAAGCCCTCTTGCGTGAGATAGCGCCGCAGCAAATCGCGAATGCGGGCGTCGTCATCCACCACGAGAATCTTGTCGGTACGGTTGGTTGTTGAGGCCATTTGTTTCCCAAGTCCTATTTGTAACAGAGCCGATTCTGACCACCTTGAACCCCGAAGTTCGGCTTTTTGCCAGATACCTGACCAACTGTTACAAGTTTTGCCCCACCACGCACAGACGCTATCGGGCCTTTACCGCCGATTGATCCGGACCGGTTAACGTAGCGTTTCAAGGGTGTCCGATGCACCCGCCCACTTTCTCTTTACAAGGATTTCGATCATGAAAATTGCTACCAAAGTAATAGCTGCAGGTGCTCTTCTGGTGTGCGCTGGCGCCGCTTTCTCCCAAAACGCCGTGATGCCGCCACCGCAGAACGTGCTGCAGCTGTCTGCGACCGGCACCGTGGATGTCCAGCAGGACCTGCTGGTGCTCACGCTGGCCACCAGCAAGGAAGGCGCCGACGCGGCCACGGTGCAGACCCAGCTCAAGCAAGCGCTGGACTCCGCGCTGGCGGAAGCCAAGCGTTCTGCCCAGCCGGACCAGATGGATGTGCGCACCGGCGCGTTCGGCATGTACCCGCGCTATGGCAAGGAGGGCAAGATCAACGGCTGGCAGGGCCGGGCCGAGCTGATCCTGCAGGGCCGTGATTTCTCGCGCATCACCACCACCGCCGGCAAGATCCAGTCCATGCCGATCAGCCAGATCGCCTTCGACCTGTCGCGCGAGGCCCGCGAGAAGGTGGAAGGCGAGGCGCAGACCAAGGCCATCGAGCAATTCAAGGCCCGTGCGAATGAACTGGCGCGGGGCTTCGGCTTCAGCGGCTACACGCTGCGCGAGGTGGCGGTGAACAGCAACGAGATGATCCCCGGCCCACGCCCACGCATGATGGCCATGGAAGCCAAGATGTCGTCGATGTCCGCCGATGCGCCCGTACCGGTGGAGGCGGGCAAGGCGCAGGTGGTGGTGAACGTCTCCGGCGCCGTGCAACTGCGCTGAGGGGTTGGCGGGCTGACGCCCGAGCCGGACCGTCTCCTGCCCTGGATGCCAGGGCAGGGGCGGCGACGATCGGGCGGTTAAGGCTTTTCGTTCTTACTGGGCGGCCCAGCCGCCGTCCATGTTCCAGGCTACGCCGCGGACATTGTTGGCCGCCGGCGAGCAGAAGAACACCGCCAGTTCGCCCAGCTCTTCGGGCGTGGTGAACTGCAGCGAGGGTTCCTTTTCGCTCAGCAACTGCTTCTTGGCGTCTTCGTTCGACAGGCCCTGGTCGGCCGCCTTGGCATCGACCTGTTTCTGAACCAGCGGCGTGAGCACCCAGCCGGGGCAGATCGCATTGCAGGTCACGCCCGTGGTGGCGGTTTCCAACGCGGTGACCTTCGTCAGACCCACGAGGCCGTGCTTGGCTGCCACATAGGCCGCCTTCTGGGCCGAAGCCACCAGCCCGTGCACCGAGGCGATGTTGATGATGCGGCCCCAGTTGGCCGCCTTCATCGGAGGCAGGGCCAGGCGCGAAGTGTGGAAGGCGCTGGTCAGGTTGATCGCCAGGATGGCATCCCACTTCTCGACGGGAAAGTCCTCGACGTTCGCCACGTGCTGAATGCCTGCGTTGTTGACCAGGATGTCCACGCGCCCGAACTGGCTGGCGCTGTACTTCATCATGTCCTCGATGTCCGCAGCGCGACTCATGTCGGCGCCGTGGTAGGCCACCTGCGCGCCATGGCTTTCGCCGGCCGCCAGCACTTCGGCACGGGGGCCGTCCACATCGCCGAAACCATTGAGGACGACGTTGGCGCCCTGGCGCGCGAGCGCCTTGGCGATGCCCAGTCCGATGCCGCTCGTGGAGCCGGTGACGAGGGCGGTTTTGCCTTGAAGCATGTGAGTCTCTCCGAATGAATTAGGATGAACGCAACCATTATCGAGCGCCCCCGCGACGAATTCGTTCCCATGACCGAGCCTACGCTGAATTACGTGAATTGCCCTGGAATCGCTGCCAAGGAGGGCTCGGCGGACGGTGCAGCCGCCAGCCATCGCATGGCGTATTGGGAATGGAACGCGACGGGCCAGCCGGACCATCCGCATGTGGTGGTCTGCGTGCATGGCCTGTCGCGCCAGGGGCGCGATTTCGATGTGCTCGCCCGCCGTCTGTCCCGTCATGCCCGTGTGATCTGTCCCGATGTGGCCGGCCGCGGCCGCAGCGACTGGCTCGCCGATCCCTTGGCCTATCAGGTGCCGGTCTATGCCGCCGACATGCTGGCACTGCTGGCCGACGTGCATGGCCGCGCTCCCATCCAGCAGCTGGACTGGGTGGGCACCAGCATGGGTGGCCTGATCGGCATGGCGTTGCTCGGCCAGCCAGGGTTGCCGCTTCCCGTGCCGGTGCGCCGGCTGGTCCTGAATGATGTAGGGCCGGTGATCGAATGGAGTGCGCTCCAGCGCATCGGTCAGTACCTCGGGCGGCCCGCCCATTTCGAAACGGAGCAGCAGGCAGCCGATGCCCTGTGGACGATCTCCTCCAGCTTCGGCCCCCATACGCCGGCGCAGTGGCTGGGGTTGTCGAGCGCCATGCTCCGGCCTGCGCCCGAGGGCGGGTTCGTGCTGCACTACGACCCGGCCATCGCCCAGCCGTTTCGCGCGATGACGCAGGAGGCCGCCGTTGCGGGCGAGGCGCAGCTGTGGCAGCTGTACGACCGGATCGCCGCACGCACGCTGCTGCTGCGCGGCGCGCAATCGGATCTGCTCTCGCGCTCGACGGCGCAAGCCATGTCGCAACGCGGGCCCCGGGCCCAGGTGGTGGAGTGGAACGGGGTGGGGCACGCCCCGACGCTGGTGGCGGACGAACAGGTGGATGCGGTCGAGGCGTTCCTCTTCGATTCCAGCGAAAGAAGAGGTGGGCTGTGAAGAGCCTGGCCACCGCACCTCCCGCCACGCTGGGTCAGGGAGGCGCGGGGAGCGCGTCGCCCCGGTCCGATGCCGTGCCGCAGCTCATCGCTGCCACGGCGCTGTCGCTGCCCGAGCAGGCGGGCGCGTTGGCGCGTGCCCGGGCCTTTGCGGAGCCGCTGCTGTCCAGCGAGACGCTGGAGACCGGTGAGAACACCTTCGCGCACGCCGAAGCCGTCGCCTCCATCCTCAAGAACATCGGTGGGTCGGAAGCCATGCAGGCGGCCAGCTATCTGGTGCATGCCTGCTCGCACCTGAACAAGCCCGAGGAGGTCATTGCCAAGGCCTTCGGGCAGAACTTCGCCGCGCTGGCCGTGGAGACCACCAAGCTCATGCGCGTGCAGCAGCAGGCACGCGAAGCCCAGATCGCCGGACACCCGGTGGACGACCCCGCCACGCAGACCGAGAACGTGCGCAAGATGCTGCTCGCGTTCTCCCGGGACCTGCGCGTCGTGATGCTGCGGCTGGCCTCGCGCCTGCAAACCCTGCGCTTCTATGCCGCCACCAAACGCGCCGTGTCGCCCGGCATCGCGCGCGAGGCCCTGCAGGTGTTCGCGCCGCTGGCCAACCGGCTCGGCATCTGGCAGATGAAATGGGAGCTGGAAGACTTGTCCTTCCGGTTCCTGGAGCCGGAGACCTACAAGCAGGTGGCCCGCCTGCTGGACGAAAAGCGGGCCGAGCGCGAGGTGTACATGGAGCAGCTTCGCGGCCGGCTGGAGTCCGAACTGCGAGCCCGCAGCATCAGCGCCAGTGTGCAGGGCCGGCCCAAGCACATCTACAGCATCGTCAAGAAGATGCGCGGCAAGTCGCTCGACTTCGAGCATGTGTTCGACATCCGGGCGCTGCGGGTGGTGGTGCCGTCGGTGAAGGATTGCTACGCCGCACTGTCCTGGGTGCACGAGCATTTCAAGCCCATCGACGCCGAGTTCGACGACTACATCGCCAAGCCCAAGCCCAACGGCTACCAGTCGCTGCACACCGTCGTGCGCGACGAGACGGGCAAGGCCATCGAAATCCAGATCCGCACCCAGGCCATGAACGACCACGCCGAGCATGGCGTGGCCGCGCACTGGGCCTACAAGGAGGCGGGCACCAAAGGCTATGCGGGTGTTTCGGCCTCCGGCGAATACGACGCCAAGATCGCGGTGCTGCGCCAGTTGCTGGCCTGGGAGCGGGACATGGCGGGCACCGTGCAGCACGGGGGGCTGTTCGAGGATCGCATCTACGTACTCACGCCGGACGCGGCCGTGGTGGAGCTGCCGCAGGGCGCCACCCCGGTCGATTTCGCCTATGCGGTGCACACCAGTGTCGGCCACCGTTGCCGAGGCGCACGCGTCGACGGTGCCATGGTGCCGCTCAACACGCCGCTGCAGAACGGGCAGACCGTGGAGATCACCACCGTCAAGGAAGGCCGCCCGTCTCGCGATTGGCTCAATGCCGAACTGGGCTACCTCACCAGCCACCGCGCCCGCGCCAAGGTGCGCGCGTGGTTCAACGCCCAGGCCACGCATGAAACCACGGCGCGGGGCCGCGAGGCGGTGGAAAAGCTGCTGCAGCGCGAGGGCAAGACCGCCATCAAGCTCGACGATCTTGCCGTGCAGCTGGGCTTCAAGACGGCGGACGCCTTGTTCGAAGTGGTGGGCAAGGACGAGTTCTCGCTGCGCACCATCGAGACGCTGCTGCGCCCGCCCGAGCCCGTGCTGCAGCCGGACGATTACCTGCTTCTCAAGAAGACGCGCACCTCCGAGACCGCGCCCAAGGGCGGGGTGCTGGTGGTTGGCATCGATTCGCTGATGACCCAGCTGGCCAAGTGCTGCAAGCCTGCGCCGCCCGACAGCATCCGGGGCTTCGTCACGCGTGGCAAAGGGGTGAGCGTGCACCGCGCCGACTGCAGCAATTTTCGCGAGATGGCGGCGCGCAGTGCCGAACGCGTCATCGAAGTGGAGTGGGGGCAATCCAAGGCGTCCGCCGGTGCCGGCCCGTCGGTCTATCCGGTGGATGTGTCGGTCGAGGCTGCAGACCGGCAAGGCCTACTGCGCGACATTTCCGAGGTCTTCGCCAGGGAGAAGACCAACGTGATCGGCGTTCAGACGCAGTCTGTGAAAGGCACGGCCTGGATGACGTTCACGGTGGAGGTGGCCGACTCCGGACGGCTCAACAAAGTGCTCGGCATCGTGGCTACAGTGCAAGGCGTGCGCTCTGCACGGCGCCGTTGAAAGAAAGCGCGCGAAGTTGCCTAGAACGCGTATTTTTTACTGCTACAATCTCGCTTCTCGAATACACACAGGCGCGTAGCTCAGCTGGTTAGAGCACCACCTTGACATGGTGGGGGTCGTTGGTTCGAGTCCAATCGCGCCTACCAACTAACCATTGGTAAAAGCCTTCCAAATCATCGATTTGGAAGGCTTTTTTTATTTCCGAAAGGGTCCGGGCTTCCGGCCACCCAATGGCTGCAAGAGCGGCTTTTCATTGAATGGGTCCGAGGTCCCTTAGGCGTCAAAGGTCGGCTGCCGCAGCCTGATATCGCTGCTATGCACCTTTGCAGAGCGGCCAGAGACGGTGGCATGGACCGCCATGAAAAATGCCAGTCAGCATGGCTGACTGGCATTCGATGTCGCCCGTTGCATTCTGGAGAAAGGGTGCTGCATCGCAGGCCCCCTCCAGAAGCGCGGATTCGGCTCAGCGCTTGTCCAGCGGCTGCACGTCGCGGCGCTCTGCGCCCACGAACAGCTGGCGGGGGCGGCCGATCTTGTACTCGGGGTCGCCGATCATCTCGTTCAGCTGGGCGATCCAGCCCACGGTGCGGGCCAGTGCGAAGATTCCGGTGAACAGGTTCACCGGAATGCCGATCGCGCGTTGCACGATGCCGGAGTAGAAGTCCACGTTCGGGTAGAGCTTGCGCTGCACGAAATAGTCGTCTTCCAGGGCGATCTTTTCCAGTTCCTTGGCCAGGGCGAACAGCGGGTCCTTTTCGAGGCCCAGTTCGGCCAGCACTTCGTTGCAGGTTTCCTGCATGAGCTTGGCGCGCGGGTCGTAGTTCTTGTACACGCGGTGACCGAAGCCCATCAGCTTCACACCGGAGTTCTTGTCCTTGACCTGCTTGATGAACTCGCCGATCTTCTCCACGCCGCCCTGCGCCTGGATGTCGTGCAGCATGTTCAATGCGGCTTCGTTGGCGCCACCGTGGGCGGGGCCCCAGAGGCAGGCCACGCCAGCGGCGATGGCGGCGAACGGGTTGGTGCCCGAGGAGCCGCACAGGCGCACCGTGGAAGTGGAGGCGTTCTGCTCATGGTCTGCGTGCAGGATGAAGATGCGGTCCAGCGCGCGTTCGAGCACCGGATTGACCTTGTACTCTTCGCACGGCGTGCCGAACATCATGCGCAGGAAGTTGCCGGCATAGCTCAGGTCGTTCTGTGGGTACATGTAGGGCTGGCCCACACCGTACTTGTATGCCATCGACACCAGCGTCGGCATCTTGGCGATCAGGCGGATGGCCGAGATCTCGCGGTGCTGCGGATTGTTGATGTCCGTGCTGTCATGGTAGAAGGCCGAAAGCGCACCCACCAGGCCCGTCAGCACGGCCATCGGGTGGGCGTCGCGGCGGAAGCCACGCAGGAAGAACTGCATCTGCTCGTTGACCATCGTGTGCTTGGTCACGCTGTCGCTGAACTCGGTCTTCTGCGCGGGGTTGGGCAGTTCGCCCTTGAGCAGCAGGTAGCAGGTTTCGAGGAAGTCGCACTGCGTGGCCAGTTGCTCGATGGGGTAGCCGCGGTACAGCAGCTCGCCCTTGTCGCCGTCGATGTACGTGATCGAGGACTGGCATGCCGCGGTGGAAAGGAAACCGGGGTCATAGGTGAACATGCCCGTCTGCGCGTACAGCTTGCGGATGTCGACCACGTCGGGGCCGATACTGCCTTGGTACACGGGAAGTTCCACGCTGGGGCTGCCGTTGCTGAACGATAGCGTTGCCTTGTTGTCTGCCAGTTTCATTTCCAGTTTCCTTCTGTTGTTAGCCCGCAAGCGGTGGAGGGGGTGCTGACGCTCTGCGGCGCAGCTGTTCAAGCACTTCCTTGACGTCCCTGGTATCGATCTCGCCCATGGGTTCCTTGCGCCGCAGCAGCAGGTCCAGCAGGTCGTTGTCGGAAAGGTCCATCAAGGTCGTGAGACCTTGTGCCTGGCGCTGGGTCAGGCGCGAGCCGTAGGTGGCGAAGAACTGCTCAATGAACAGATCGTTCTCCACCAGGCCGCGGCGGCTGCGCCACTTCAGCTTGGCGGCCTCGCGTTCGTCGAGCAATTCGTCGTCGGCCATGGCGGTCAGATGGCGCGACGCACCATCAGTTCCTTGATCTTGCCGATGGCCTTGGTGGGGTTGAGACCCTTGGGGCACACGTCCACGCAGTTCATGATGGTGTGGCAGCGGAACAGGCGATAGGGGTCTTCGAGGTTGTCCAGGCGAGCGCCCGTGGCCTCGTCGCGGCTGTCCGCAATGAAACGGTACGCCTGCAGCAGGCCGGCGGGGCCCACGAACTTGTCGGGGTTCCACCAGAAGCTGGGGCAGCTCGTCGAGCAGCTCGCGCACAAAATGCACTCGTACAGGCCGTTGAGCTCATCGCGCTCTTCCGGGCTCTGCAGGCGTTCCTTCTCGGGCGTGATGCCTTCGGTGATGAGGTACGGCTTGATCGAGTTGTACTGCTTGAAGAACTGCGTCATGTCCACGATCAGGTCGCGGATCACGGGCAGGCCGGGCAGGGGCTTGAGCACGATGGTGCCCTTGAGCGTGTTCATGTTGGTGAGGCACGCCAGGCCGTTCTTGCCGTTGATGTTCATCGCGTCGGAGCCGCAGACGCCTTCGCGGCACGAACGGCGGAACGAGATGGACGGGTCCTGCGCCTTGAGCTTCACCAGGGCGTCCAGCAGCATGCGCTCGTGGCCGTCGAGTTCGATCTCCACGGTCTGCATGTAGGGCTTGGCGTCCTTGTCCGGATCGTAGCGGTAGATTTGAAAGGTGCGCTTCATGGTGTTCTTTCTCGTGGGCTTATAGGGTCAGAACGTACGGACCTTGGGAGGCACGCTGTCGACCGTCAAAGGCTTCAGGTTCACGGGCTTGTAGGTCAGGTTGTTGCCTGCGCTGTGCCACAAGGTGTGCTTCATCCACTCTTTGTCGTTGCGGCCCAGCGGGAATTCCGCGTGGTCGGCCGGATGCTCGTAGTCATACACGGTGTGGGCGCCGCGGCATTCCTTGCGGGCGGCGGCAGAGGTCATCGTGGCCTGGGCCACTTCGATGAGGTTGTCCACTTCCAGCGCTTCCATGCGCGCGGTGTTCCAGACCTTGGACTTGTCCTTGAGCGTGACGGAACCCACGCGCTCGCGGATGGCGTTGATCTTGACCACGCCTTCATCCATGCCTTCTTGCGTGCGGAACACGCCGGCGTGCTGCTGCATCGACGCGCGGATGTCGTTGGCGACGTCCTGGGCGTAGGTGCCTTCGTTCGAATCCTGCAGCTGGTTCAGGCGCGCCAGGGTGCGGTCGGCGGCGTCGGCCGGCAGGGGCTTGTGCTCGCCGCTGCCCTTGATCATGTCCACGATGTGGCGGCCTGCGGACTTGCCGAAGACCAGCAGGTCGAGCAGCGAGTTCGTGCCCAGGCGGTTGGCACCGTGCACCGACACGCACGAGCATTCGCCCACGGCGTACAGGCCGTTGACGACCTGGTTGTGCACGTCGCCGTTCTGGATCACGACCTGGCCGTTGATGTTGGTCGGAATGCCGCCCATCTGGTAGTGGATGGTGGGCACCACGGGGATCGGTTCCTTCGTGATGTCGACGTTGGCGAAGTTGACGCCGATCTCATACACCGAAGGCAGGCGCTTGTGGATCGTCTCGGCACCGAGGTGGTCGAGCTTGAGCAGCACGTAGTCCTTGTTGGGACCGCAGCCACGGCCTTCCTTGATTTCCTGGTCCATGGAACGCGAGACGAAGTCGCGCGGCGCCAGGTCCTTCAGCGTGGGCGCGTAGCGCTCCATGAAGCGTTCGCCGTTGCTATTGAGCAAGATGGCGCCTTCGCCGCGGCAGCCTTCGGTCAGCAGCACGCCGGCACCGGCCACGCCGGTGGGGTGGAACTGCCAGAACTCCATGTCCTGCAGCGGGATGCCGGCGCGTGCCGCCATGCCCAGGCCGTCGCCGGTGTTGATGAACGCGTTGGTCGATGCCGCGAAGATGCGGCCCGCGCCGCCGGTGGCCAGCAGCACGGCCTTGGCCTGCAGGGCATACAGCTCGCCGGTTTCGAGTTCCAGGGCGGTCACGCCGACCACGTCGCCAGAGGCGTCGCGGATCAGGTCGAGCGCCATCCACTCCACGAAGAAGTTGGTCTTGGCCTTGACGTTCTGCTGGTACAGCGTGTGCAGCATGGCGTGGCCGGTGCGGTCGGCCGCGGCGCAGGCGCGCTGCACCGGCTTTTCACCGTAATTGGCCGTGTGGCCACCGAAGGGGCGCTGGTAGATGGTGCCGTCGGGGTTGCGGTCGAACGGCATGCCGAAGTGTTCGAGCTCGTACACGACCTTGGGGGCTTCGCGGCACATGAACTCGATGGCGTCCTGATCGCCCAGCCAGTCGGAGCCCTTGATGGTGTCGTAGAAGTGGTAGTGCCAGTTGTCCTCGCTCATGTTGCCGAGCGACGCGCTCACGCCGCCCTGCGCCGCCACGGTGTGCGAGCGGGTGGGGAACACTTTGGACAGCGAGGCCACGTTCAGGCCGGCGCGGGAGAGTTCGAGGGCGGCGCGCATGCCGGAGCCGCCGGCGCCGACGATGACGACATCGAACTTGCGCGTGGTGATGTTCGCTTTGGTGTAGCTCATTGTTATTTGCCTTCAGTCGCGGGGGATTGGATCAGAGACGCCAGAGGATCTGGATACCCCAGCCGGCGCAGCCGACGAGCCAGAAGATCGCGATGGCTTGCAGGGCGAGGCGCAAGCCCACGGGCTTCACGTAGTCCATCAGCACATCGCGCGTGCCCACCCAGACGTGCCAGGCGAGGGCCACGATGACGGAGAAGGTCAGTACCTTCATCCATTGCGCCGAGAAGATCGATGCCCAGCGGTCGTAGCCGATGGGACCCTTGGTCAGCAGCACCTGGGCGAGCAGCACCACGGTGAAGAGCGCCATCAGGGCGGCGGTCACGCGCTGGCTCAGCCAGTCGCGCACTCCGTAGTGGGCACCGACGACGATGCGCTTGGAGCCGTAGTTCACGGACATAGAAGATCCTTTTTTTGTGGGGTTCGTGGGATGGCCGGCGCGGCTCAGTACAGGCCGAACAGCTTGGCGCCGAGCACGACGGTGAGGGCGATGCTGATGACGAGGGTGGCGGTGGCGGATTTGCTGCCGAAGTCCTTGTTCACCGCGTCATGGCTTACGTCCATCCACAGGTGGCGCAGGCCGGCGGTGAAGTGGTGCAGGTACGACCAGATGAGGGCCAGCACGACGAGCTTGAGGAACCAGCCCGGCACGAAGCCCAGGCCCACCGTGAAAGCGGCCTTGAATTTGCCGAAGGAGATTTCGGAGGACACCGAGGTGTCGAACATCCACAGGATGAAGGGGAGCAGCACCAGCATGATCACACCGCTGACGCGGTGCAGGATCGACACCCATCCTGCGGCAGGAAGGCGGTAGGTGGGCAGGTCCGTGAGGGCATTGATGTTGCGGAATTCAGGCCGCTTTTTGGCGATCTCGGTCATGGCGGTGCTTTCGTGGATGTAACTGCTTTGTAATTTCGCGCGAACGAAACAACCCAAAATTCTATTGCAATGCAACAACCGCAGTGTTTCGGTACGGCGTAATTTCACCGCGCGGTATCGGCATGGTCGGGCAGCTTCAGCTCAGTTCGTTGTGGTAGTGGTGCGTATCGGTGCGATACAGGCCCTTGCGTAACTCCATCGGAACTTCGTTGTAGGTGTAGGCGATGCGCTCCACGCTGAGCAGCGGCGTACCGGGTGCCACCTGCAGCAGCCGCGCCTGCTCTCCGTCGGGCTGCACGGCTCGCAGCTTCTCGTCGGCGCGCACCATTCTCACGCCGAAATCGATTTCGAACATGGCGTAGGTGGGGCCCTGGTAGCTGGACATCTGCTCGGCGGTCAGTCCTTTGAAGGCCTGCCCGGGCAGCCAGATGTCTTCCAGGATGGTGGGAACGTCGCCGAACGACAGGATGCGCCGGGCATGCACCACGGCGTCGCCGCTGCGCAGCGCCAGGGCGCGCCCGATCTCGGCGCTGGCACGGATGCGGCGGCATTCGATGATGTGGCGCTGGGCCGGCCCCTCGACCCCGGCGTCGCCAGAGTCGGGCATGAGCTTGAGGAACCGGTATTGCACATGCCGCTCGGCATGCGTGGCGACGAACGTGCCCTTGCCCTGGCGGCGAACGACGAGGTTCTCCGCCGCCAGTTCGTCGATGGCCTTGCGCACCGTGCCCTGGCTCACCCGGAAGCGGGCGGCCAGTTCCATCTCGCTCGGGATCGATTCGCCCGGCTTCCATTCGCCATGCTGCAGGCTATGCAGGATGAGTCCCTTGATCTGCTGGTACAGCGGGCTGAAGGCCGGCGTGGGTGCGCCCGCGCTTCCTGCGGGGAGCGCAGGGCTGTCGGAGGCGGCAACCGGAAGGGTGGACATGGCGGCGGATCGAGGGGCGGCTGGCGCGCAAGGCAAAGGTGGGGCTGTTTTCGCGCGTCGGCGAGGCCGGATCATATCTTATATAAGACATAAGACAAATTGACCGGCTCCGGATTTCAGCGGTACACTCGGGAGCTGTTCTGCAGGGCACGGGCTGCTTGGTTTGACTGGCGCTGGTGCATCGACTGCACCGACACCCGTTTTTCCACTTTCTGGAGTTTTTCATGAGCAAGAAGCCCGTCCGCGTTGCTGTTACCGGCGCCGCCGGTCAAATCGGTTACGCCCTGCTGTTCCGCATTGCCTCCGGCGAAATGCTGGGCAAGGACCAGCCCGTCATCCTGCAATTGCTCGAAGTGCCCGTCGAAGGCCCGCAAAAGGCGCTCAAGGGCGTGATGATGGAACTCGACGACTGCGCCTTCCCGCTGCTGGTCGGCATGGAAGCCCACAGCGACCCCATGACGGCATTCAAGGACGCGGACTACGCCCTGCTGGTGGGCTCGCGTCCCCGCGGCCCAGGCATGGAACGTGCCGAACTGCTGGCCGTCAACGGCGCCATCTTCACGGCCCAGGGCAAGGCGCTGAACGCCGTGGCCAGCCGCAACGTGAAGGTGCTGGTCGTGGGCAACCCCGCCAACACCAACGCCTACATCGCCATGAAGAGCGCGCCGGACCTGCCGCGCAAGAACTTCACCGCCATGCTGCGCCTGGACCACAACCGTGCTGCCAGCCAGATCGCCGCCAAGACCGGCAAGCCCGTGGCCGCCATCGAAAAGCTGGCCGTGTGGGGCAACCACTCGCCCACGATGTATGCCGACTACCGCTTCGCCACCATCGATGGCGAAAGCGTCGCCAAGACGATCAACGACCAGGAATGGAACGCCAACACATTCCTGCCCACCGTGGGCAAGCGCGGCGCCGCCATCATCGAGGCGCGCGGTTCCTCCTCGGCCGCTTCGGCAGCCAACGCCGCCATCGACCACATGCGCGACTGGGCCCTGGGCACCAACGGCAAGTGGGTCACCATGGGCGTTCCTTCGGATGGCCAGTACGGCATTCCGAAGGATGTGATGTTCGGTTTCCCCGTCACCTGCGAAAATGGCGAGTACAAGGTCGTCGAAGGTCTGGAAATCGACGCTTTCAGCCAGGAACGCATCGACAAGACGCTGGCCGAGCTGCAAGGCGAGCAAGACGGCGTGAAGCACCTGCTGTAATTTTTTCGGGTTCCGTTTTTTCATGCTCGACTGGAATCCCGCGCTCTACCGCCGCTACGAGGACGAGCGCACGCGCCCGGCCCAGGAGCTGCTCGCGCGGGTGCCCCATACCGCGCCGGTCCACGTGGTGGACCTGGGATGCGGGCCGGGCAATTCGACCGAGCTGCTGGTGCGGCGCTTCCCGCAGGCGCAGGTGACCGGCATCGACAATTCCGAAGCCATGCTGGCCAGTGCGCGCGAGCGCCTGCCCGGCGTGTCCTTCGTGCTGGGCGACATCGCCCGCTGGGTGCCCGACACGGCGCCCGACCTCATTTACGCCAATGCCTCCCTGCAATGGGTGGGGGGGCATGGCGACCTCTTTCCGCGCCTGTTCGACAGCCTCGCCCCCGGCGGCGTGCTCGCGATCCAGATGCCCGACAACCGCCAGGAGCCCACGCACCGCCTGATGCGCGAAGTGGCGGCCGAGGCCCCGTGGTGCGAGCCCATCGGCGATGCCGACGCGCTGCGCACCGAGCTCCTGGACATCGGCGGCTACTACGACCTGCTGGCCCCGCGCGCCGAGCGCATCGACGTGTGGCACACCGTCTACCAGCATGTGATGGCGTCGCCCGCGGCCATCGTCGAATGGGTGCGTGCCACGGGCCTCAAGCCCTTCATCGACCCGCTGGGCGATGCGTTGCGCGAGAGCTTCCTGGCCGAGTACGAGCGCCGCATCGCCGCGGCCTATGCCGTGCGCAGCGATGGCCGCCGTTTGCTGGCGTTCCCGCGCATGTTCATCGTGGCGCAGCGCCCGTCATGAGCGCGACCGGTGCCCACCCCGCGGCGGTGCTCATGGGGGCCCAGGCCAGTGCCATGCGCTTGCCGGTCTGCGACCATTACAGCGGCGTGGAAGCGCGCATGCGCAAGAGCCTGGAGCTGCAAGCCGCCATGGCGGCCGAGCTGGGCCGCTGCGTGTTCGATGTGACCCTCGATTGCGAAGACGGCGCCCCCGTGGGCCGCGAGCGCGAGCATGCAGCCCTCGTGGCGCAGCTGGCGCGAAACGCGCCGCCCGGTGCCCGGGTGGCCGCGCGCGTGCATGCCGTGGATCACCCGGCCTTCGCCGAAGACATGGCCACTATCGCCGGCGAAGCCGCCACGCGGTTGTGCCACATCATGGTGCCCAAGGTCGAGTCGTTGGATGACGTTCTGCACGCCGAAAAGGCTCTGCTCGCCGCATCGGCAGGGCAGGTGCCGTTGCACGTGCTGCTGGAGTCGCCCGCGGCCGTGCAGCGGGCCTTCGAGATCGCCGCCCATCCGCGCGTGCAGTCGATCAGTTTCGGCTTGATGGATTTCGTCTCGGCGCACGCCGGTGCGATTCCCGCGAGTGCCATGGGATCGCAGGGCCAGTTCGAGCACCCGCTGGTGGTGCGCGCCAAGCTCGAGATCGCCGCGGCATGCCACGCCCACGGCAAGGTGCCGTCCCACTGCGTGGTGACCGAGTTCAACGATGCCGATGCCCTGCGCACGGCGGCCGGGCGCGCCGCGCGCCAGCTGGGCTACACGCGCATGTGGAGCATCCACCCGGCGCAGATCCGCCCCATCCTGGAAGCTTTCGCTCCCGCGCAGGAAGAGATCGCGCAGGCCGCCCAGCTTCTTTCCACCGCCGCGCACGCCGACTGGGCCCCCGTCAGCGTCGATGGCGTATTGCACGACCGCGCCAGCTACCGCTATTTCTGGCAGGTGCTGGAGCGTGCGCACCAGACCGGCCGCGCGCTGCCCGCCGCGGCGCAGGCCTGGTTTGCCCAGCCGGCTGCGGGTCCAGAGGCCTGAGCCGTCCCACCATCAAGTTCCCCACACCTCCTTTTTCGTCGGAGTTCCCATGAAAACCTTCATCGCTTCTGCCCTGATGCTGCTGGCCCCTGCGCTGGTGATGGCGCAAGACGCCGCTCCCGCCAAGCCCGCACCGGCCAAGAGCACGACCAAGGCCGCACCTGCCAAGGCTGCCGCCAAGGAGAAGTCCGCCGAGGCCAAGCCCGCGGCCAAACCGGCCGCCAAGAGCGCGGCAGCCAAGCCGGTCGCGACCAAGAAGGCCACGAGCAGCCGCACGCAGCTCAAGAGCGCCACCAACCAGGTGGCCACCGGCATCATCGCGGCCGAGGCCGCCTTGACGCCGCAGGAACTGGCCATTGCCGAACGCGTGCACACCGGCCACATTCCCTGCGAACTGGGCGCTTCCGTGCATGTGGAAGCCGATGCCAAGTCGCCGGGCCATTTCCGCATCGACGGCAAGGGCTTCAACTACTACATGTCGCCCATCGCGACCAGCACGGGCGCGGTGCGCCTGGAGGACCAAAAGGCCGGCGCCGTGTGGATCCAGATCGCCAACAAGTCCATGCTCATGAACCAGAAGCTCGGCCAGCGCCTGGCCGACGAGTGCATGAGCCCGCAGCAGGTCGCCGTGACCGAATCCATCAAGAAGAACCCGCAGCCCAGCCTGCTGGAAGCCCTGCCTGCCTCCGCCAACGCACCTGCCACCGTGGCGGCACCGGCGGCTGCATCCGCACCGGCCCAGTGATTCTTCTTGCCCGGGCGCACCCGCTGCGCCCGGACCGCAGGGCCTGCCATGGCCAGCCCCCCACACCAAAAACCCACCGGAGAAAAATATGTTGAAAGCCTACCGTGACCATGTGGCCGAGCGCGCCGCATTGGGCATTCCGCCCCTGCCTCTCACGGCCAAGCAGACCGCCTCGCTGATCGAGCTGCTGAAGGCGCCGCCCGCCGGCGAAGAAGCCACCCTGGTGGACCTGATCACCTACCGCGTGCCGGCCGGTGTGGACG
The DNA here is from genome assembly GCF_030158995.1 of Acidovorax sp. SUPP2825. NCBI lineage: Bacteria > Pseudomonadati > Pseudomonadota > Betaproteobacteria > Burkholderiales > Comamonadaceae > Acidovorax > Acidovorax sp. SUPP2825. Next base: position 172,212 of record NZ_BQXK01000009.1, read on the forward strand.
ATGCCGCCAAGGTCAAGGCCAGCTACCTGGCGGCCGTGGCCCACGGCACGGAAAAGTGCGCACTCATCGGCCGCGAGAAGGCCACCGAGCTGCTGGGCACCATGCTGGGCGGCTACAACCTCACGCCGCTGATCGACCTGCTGGACGATGCGGCCGTGGCGTCCGTCGCGGCCGAAGGCCTCAAGAAGACGCTGCTGATGTTCGACCAGTTCCATGACGTCAAGGAAAAGGCCGACAAGGGCAACGAATTCGCCAAGGCCGTGCTGCAAAGTTGGGCCGATGCCGAGTGGTTCACCAGCCGTCCCGAAGTGCCGCAGAGCATCAAGCTCACCGTGCTCAAGGTCACGGGCGAAACCAACACCGACGACCTGTCGCCCGCCCCCGATGCCTGGAGCCGTCCCGACATCCCGCTGCATGCGCTGGCCATGCTCAAGAACAAGCGCGACGGCATCACGCCCGAGGAAGACGGCAAGCGCGGCCCGGTGAAGTTCATCGAAGACCTGCGCGCCAAGGGCAACCTCGTGGCCTACGTGGGCGACGTGGTGGGCACGGGCTCCAGCCGCAAGTCGGCCACCAACAGCGTGCTGTGGTTCACCGGCGAAGACATCCCCTACGTGCCGAACAAGCGCTTCGGCGGCGTGTGCCTGGGCTCCAAGATCGCCCCGATCTTCTACAACACCATGGAAGACGCGGGCGCGCTGCCCATCGAGCTGGACGTGAGCCAGATGAACATGGGCGACGAGATCGAACTGCTGCCCTACGCCGGCAAGGCGCTCAAGAACGGCCAGGTCATCGCCGAGTTCGAGGTCAAGAGCGAAGTGCTGTTCGACGAAGTGCGCGCCGGCGGCCGCATTCCGCTGATCGTGGGCCGTGGCCTCACCGCCAAGGCGCGCGAGGCCCTGGGCCTGGCGCCCTCGACGCTGTTCCGCCTGCCGCAGAACCCCGCCGCCACCGGCAAGGGCTTCACGCTGGCGCAAAAGATGGTCGGCCGCGCCTGCGGCCTGCCCGAGGGCGAAGGCGTGGTGCCCGGGACCTACTGCGAACCGCGCATGACCTCGGTCGGCTCGCAGGACACCACCGGCCCGATGACGCGCGACGAACTGAAGGACCTGGCCTGCCTGGGCTTCAGCGCCGATCTGGTGATGCAGTCCTTCTGCCACACCGCGGCGTACCCCAAGCCCGTGGACGTGAAGATGCACCACGAGCTGCCCGACTTCATCAGCACGCGCGGCGGCATCTCGCTCAAGCCCGGTGACGGCATCATCCACAGCTGGCTCAACCGCATGCTGCTGCCCGACACGGTGGGCACGGGCGGCGATTCGCACACGCGCTTTCCGATCGGCATCAGCTTCCCCGCCGGCTCGGGCCTGGTGGCGTTCGCCGCCGCCACGGGCGTGATGCCGCTCGACATGCCGGAATCGGTGCTGGTGCGCTTCAAGGGCGCGATGCAGCCCGGCGTGACCCTGCGCGACCTAGTGCACGCCATTCCGCTGTACGCCATCAAGGCCGGCCTGCTGACCGTCGAGAAGAAGGGCAAGAAGAACATCTTCTCGGGCCGCATCCTCGAAATCGAAGGCCTGCCTGACATGAAGGTGGAGCAGGCGTTCGAGCTGTCCGACGCCTCGGCCGAGCGCTCGGCCGCCGGCTGCACGGTGCGCCTGAACAAGGAGCCGATCATCGAGTACATCAACTCGAACATCGTGCTGCTCAAGAACATGATCGCCCAGGGCTATGCCGATGCGCGCACCATCACGCGCCGCATCAAGGCCATGGAAGCGTGGCTGGCCAATCCGCAGCTGCTGCAGCCCGACGAGGACGCCGAGTACGCCGCCGTGATCGAGATCGACCTGGCCGAGATCACCGAGCCCATCGTCTGCTGCCCCAACGACCCGGACGACGCCAAGACGCTGTCCGACGTGGCCGGCGCGACGATCGACGAGGTGTTCATCGGCTCGTGCATGACCAACATCGGCCACTTCCGCGCGGCTTCCAAGCTGCTGGAAGGCAAGAAGGACATCCCGGTCAAGCTGTGGATGGCGCCGCCCACCAAGATGGACGCGCACCAGCTGACCGAGGAAGGCCACTACGGCGTGTTCGGCGCGGCCGGTGCCCGCATGGAAATGCCGGGCTGCTCGCTGTGCATGGGCAACCAGGCACAGGTCAAGGAAGGCGCCACGGTGATGTCCACCAGCACCCGCAACTTCCCCAACCGCCTGGGCAAGAACACGAACGTGTACCTGGGTTCCGCCGAACTGTCGGCCATCTGCTCCAAGCTGGGCCGCATTCCGTCCAAGGAAGAGTACCTGGCGGATGTGGGCGTGCTCAACCAGAACGGCGACAAGATCTACAAGTACATGAACTTCGATCAGATCGAGGAGTACAAGGAAGTCGCGGACGGCGTCGCCGCCTGACCGGCGCCCGCCACCCTGAAGAAAAAGCCCGCTTCGGCGGGCTTTTTTTGCTATTGAAATGATAGCGATATGCCAGGACTTTGATTGCCCTGGAGGCCGTTTTGATGCTGAACGGTCTGGTGGCTTCCGAATGGCTTTCGCCCGGCGCTACGATCGGGCGCAAACCGATCGATGGCGCCGCGGAGCGCCGCATTCCAACCCCGCAGCCGAAAGCCCTCCCGCCATGCCATCCCATCGCCTGACCCTGTTCGCCGATTACCACCAGTTCTATCTACAGGACGAGGCGGCGCCAGGCGACCTGGCGAGCGCCTGGGACGAGGCCGCGACGCTTCGCATGCTGGCCGTGTCGGAAGGCGTCGTCGGATTCGGCACCGCGCGAAACATGCCGGTGCCGGTGACGTTGGAGTGGCTGCCGACCGAGCCCGAAGCGGATCTGGCCGCGTTCGACCACGTGGTGGAGGGCTCGGTGGTGATTGCACAGGGGCCGCTCGTCGTGGCGGGCTGCACCGACTATTTTCCCGACGCCGCCCGGTTCGACGTGCCGCCGGGCACCTACCGGGTCAGGCTCTCCTGTGCCGGCCTGGATTCGCTGTCCGCCGATGGGCTGGAAGGCGACGACCATTATCTCGTCCAGCTCTGGCCCGGGGCGCCGCGGGAGCCGGCGGTGCTCAAGCAGCATCCCGGCTGACCGGGGTGCGCTGGCAGCGGGTGCGATCGGGCCGTCAGTTCACGCGCCGCTTGTCCAGCTTGCGTGCCAGGGTGCGCCGGTGCATGCCGAGGCGCCGCGCGGTCTCGGAGATGTTGAAGCCGGTTTCGGCCAGCACCTCGTGGATGCGCTCCCATTCCAGCGTCTTGATCGAGCTGGAGCGGTTGGTGAGTTCCACTTCGATGTTGCCCTCGGTCAGGCCGAAGGCGGCCTCAATGTCGTCGGTGTTGGAGGGCTTGGCAAGGTAGTGGCAGGCGCCGAGCTTCACGGCCTCCACGGCCGTGGCGATGCTGGCGAAGCCCGTCAGCACGACGATCAGCATGTCTTCGTTGGCGGAGTGCAGCTTCTGCACGCAGGCCAGGCCCGAGGCCTCGCCCTTGAGCTTCAGGTCCACCACGGCGTAGCCCGGCGTGTGCCCGTCCAGCAGCGCCTCCACCTCGGGCAGGTTGGCCGCATGCAGCACGTGGTAGCCGCGCCGTTCGAACGAGCGCGCCAGCGTGCGTGCGAAGGCTTCGTCGTCCTCCACGATCAGCAACAGGCGGTCAGCGTCCATGGTCCGGGGTCTCCTGCAGCGCGACGGCTGCCAGCGGAAGGGTGATGGTGACGGCGGCGCCGCCGGCCGCGCGGTTGCGCGCGGTGATGGTGCCTCCCAGGGTGCGCGCCACATTGGTGGCCAGGTACAGCCCCAACCCGCCGCCCGGCCGGCCCTTGCTGGACTGGTAGGGCTTGCCGAACTGCTCCAGCATGGCCGGGGCGAAACCGGGGCCGGCATCGGTGACGGTGATGAGCAGGGCACCGGCCTCCTGCTCAGCCGCCAGGCCCACCCAATGCGGCGACGCATCCCGTGCATTGTCCAACACGTTGAAGACCATCTGCTGCAGGGTGACATCCGAGACCATGGGGCGGTCTTCGCCGAACTGGTTGTCGTAGGCGAACGTGCCCACGGGCCGCGTGCTGCGCCACTCCTCGGCCAGTTGGTCGAGGAAGGTGCACACGGTGGTCTGCATCGATTCCTCGCCCCGGGTTTCTCCGGCCGACAGCAGGATGCCGCTCACGATGGTCTTGCAGCGCCGCACCTGGGCCTGCATCTCGGCGATCTCGGCCTGCAGCTCGGCATCCTGCGCCAGGGCCGGCATGCGGCGCCAGTCGCCCAGGATCACGGCCAGGGTGGACAGCGGCGTGCCCAGCTCGTGGGCCGCACCCGAGGCCAGCAGCCCGGTGCGCACGATGTGGTCTTCTTCAGCGGCGCGCTGGCGCATGGTGGCCAGCCGGGCGTCGCGCTGGCGCAGGTTGCGGCCGATGCGCGTGATGAAGATCACCAGCAGCACGGCGTTCAGCATGAAGCACACCAGCATGCCCAGCACGTAGGGGCTGTACAGCCCCCGGTCGTGGTCCAGCGGCAGGGCGAGCGGGCGGCTGAACAGGGCCAGCCCGCACAGGCAGGCCACCGTCATGGCGACGATGGTCCAGGTGTAGCCCGCGCGCAGCAGCACGGCGGCCAGCGTGACCTGAAGCAGGTACAGGAAGACGAACGGGTTGGTGGTGCCGCCGCTCAGGTAGAGCTGGGCGGTGAGCATGGCCACGTCCACCACCATGGCGAAGAAGAGCTCCACGTTGCGCACGCGGCGGCCGATGCGCCAGCGCAGCAGGCTGGCCGTGTTGAACACCACCAGGGCGCCCAGCACCATCAGCATGGCCTGCAGCGGCAGGATGATGCCCAGGCTGTAGTGCACCACCTCGATGGTGAAAAGCTGCCCGATCACGGCGATCCAGCGCAGCTGGATCAGCTGCTGCAGGTTCTTGAGCCCGGTGGAGTCCGCCACCGCCGCCCGCGTGCGCGGCGCGGGCCGTTCGGTCGGGGCGTCAGGGGAGTGCGGCATCGGTGGCGGGCGAAGCGTGGTGCTGGCGGCGCCTGCGGTCGTCGCGCCATACGTACCAGGCACCCGCTGTCACCATCAGGGCCAGCGTGTACCAGGTGATGGCATAGACCAGGTGGCTGTTGGGGAAACGCACCACCGTCAGGCCGCCGACGGGCCATTGGAGGGCGTCCGCTGACGTGCCCGTACCCGTGCCCGTGGCGGTGGGGGCAGCGGAGCGGGGTGCGGCGTCCTCGTCCACGAAATAGGGCGCGATGCCTGCCACACCGCGTGCGGCGGCGATGGCGGCCACATCGCGGGAGAACCAGCGGTCGGCGGCGGGGTCGTTGTGCCGCAAAAACCCGCCTCCGGGCTCGCTCAGCCGCAGGAGGCCGGTCACCTCGGTCTCGCCCTGGGGCGCGGGGGCGGTGCGTGCGGCGGGATCGCGGGCCTCCGGCGGCACGAAGCCCCGGTTGACCAGCACGGCCGTGCCATCGGCCTGCCGCAGCGGAGTCACCACCCAGAAGCCGGCGCCCAGCGTGGTGTTGGCCTGTACCAGCGCCTCCTTGGCGTGGTCGAAGGTGCCGCGAAGGCGCACATGGCGGTACTCGGCGTCGCGCGCCGCATCGGGGCTGCGCTGCCATTCGGCGGGGGAGGGGGGGGCGGTGGGAGCGGCATGGATGCGTTGCTCCACGCGCTCGATGAGATCCAGTTTCCAGGCGCGGCGTGCCACTTGCCAGCTGCCCAGCGCCACGAGCGTGGCGAACACCAGCAGCGCGCACACCCCCATCGCGGCCAGCCCGGCCCGGGAGCGGGGCGGGGCGGGCCTGTCCGCGCCCGTGGCGGGCGCGGGAGGGGATGCAGTCACGCTGCCGGAGATCGGGGTCAAGGCATGTTCTTCATGTCGTGGATCGACATGGGCATCATGTTGTGGTTGAGGTGGAACATCACCCACAGCGAGCCGGCCAGCGTGATGACCACGAGCACGACGGTGAAGACCAGCGCCAGCATGTTCCAGCCGCCTTCGGACTTGGTGTTCATGTGCAGGAAGTACACCATGTGCACCACGATCTGCACCGCGGCGAAGCCCAGGATGACCAGGGCCGTGGTGCTCGACTGCTCGAACACCTTGCCCATCACGAGCCAGAACGGAATGGCGGTCAGGATGACCGATGCGACGAAGCCGATCACGTAGTCGCGCATGGAGCCGTGGCTGGCGCCATCGTCTTCATGGTGGTGATCGTGGTGGTCGTCGTGGCCGTGGTGGCCGTGGTGGCCATCGTGGGTGTCGGTGAGGTTCTGGTGGTTGTGGGGGGTGCTCATGGCAGGACTCCCATCAGGTAGACGAAGGTGAAGACGCCGATCCAGACCACGTCCAGAAAGTGCCAGAACATGGACAGGCACAGCAGGCGGCGGCGGTTGGCGGGGGTCAGGCCGTGCTTCTTGAGCTGGAACAGCAGCACGACGAGCCAGATGATGCCGAAGGTGACGTGCAGGCCGTGCGTGCCCACCAGGCCGAAGAAGGCCGACAGGAACGCGCTGCGCTGCGGGCCGGCGCCTTCGTGGATCAGGTGGTTGAACTCGTACAGCTCCAGGCCGATGAAGGCCGCGCCCAGCAGGCCGGTGATGGCCAGCCACACGATGGTGTTGTTGACCTTCTTCTTCTGCATCTCCAGCATGGCGAAGCCATACGTGATGGACGACAGCAGCAGCATGGACGTGTTCAGCGCCACCAGTGGCAGGTCGAACAGGTCGGCGCCGGACGGGCCGGCGGCGTAGCTGCGGCCCAGCACGCCGTAGACGGCGAACAGGCAGGCGAAGATGAGGCAATCGCTCATCAGGTAGATCCAGAAGCCCAGCAGGGTGCCGTTCTGCGGATGGTGTTCTTCCGTGAGGTGGAAGACCGGTTTGGCCGGGGCGCCCGAGGCGCCGGGGTGGTGGAGTGCGGTGGTATCAGACATGGCTGGCCAGGAGACGGGTGCGATCGGCTTCGGTGCGGGCAACGGTTTCCGCATCGATGTAGTAGTCGCGTTGGTAGTTGAAGGTGTGGGCGATGCTCACGACCAGCAGGGCGGCGAAGGACACGCCGGCCAGCAGCCACATGTGCCAGATCAGCGCGAAGCCCAGCACCGTGCAGATGCCGGCGATGACCACGCCAGCGGCCGTGTTCTTGGGCATGTGCACCGGGATGAAGCCGCCCAGCGGACGCTCGTAGCCGCGCTGCTTCATGTCGTGCCAGGCATCGTTGTCATGCACTTGCGGCGTGAACGCGAAGTTGTAGGCGGGTGGCGGCGACGACGTGGACCACTCCAGCGTGCGGCCGCCCCATGGGTCGCCCGTCGTGTCGCGCAGGGCTTCGCGGTTGCGCCAGCTGACCACCAGCTGGATCAGGAAGCTGCCGATGCCCAGGGCGATCAGCACCGCGCCGAAGGCGGCGATCTGGAACCAGATCTGCAGCGACATGTCCTCGAAGTGGCTCATGCGGCGCGTGACGCCCATCAGGCCCAGCACGTACAGCGGCATGAAGGCCATCCAGAAGCCGATCAGCCAGAACCAGAACGAGCACTTGCCCCAGAACGGGTCGAGCTTGTAGCCGAAGGCCTTGGGATACCAGTAGTTGATGCCGGCGAACAGGCCGAACACCACGCCGCCGATGATCACGTTGTGAAAGTGGGCGATCAGGAACAGGCTGTTGTGCAGCACGAAGTCGGCCGGTGGCACCGCCAGCAGCACGCCGGTCATCCCGCCGATCACGAAGGTCACCATGAAGCCGATGGTCCACAGCATGGGCACCTCGAACTTGATGCGGCCCTTGTACATGGTGAACAGCCAGTTGAAGATCTTCGCCCCGGTCGGGATCGAGATGATCATGGTCGTGATGCCGAAGAACGAGTTCACGCTGGCGCCCGAGCCCATCGTGAAGAAGTGGTGCAGCCACACCAGGTACGACAGGATGGTGATCACCACCGTGGCATAGACCATGGAGGCGTAGCCGAACAGCTTCTTGCGGCTGAACGTGGAGACGACTTCGGAGAACACGCCGAACAGCGGCAGGATCAGGATGTAGACCTCAGGGTGGCCCCAGATCCAGATCAGGTTCACGTACATCATCGAGTTGCCGCCGAAGTCGTTCGTGAAGAAGTTGAAACCGGCGTAGCGGTCCAGCGACAGCAGCGCCAGCACGGCCGTCAGCACCGGGAAGGCGGCGACGATCAGCACGTTGGTGCACAGCGAGGTCCACGTGAACACGGGCATCTTCATGAGGCTCATGCCGGGCGCGCGCATCTTCACGATGGTCACCAGCAGGTTGACCCCGGACAGCAGCGTGCCCACCCCCGCGATCTGCAGCGACCAGATGTAGTAGTCCACCCCCACGTCCGGACTGTGCAGGATGCCCGAGAGCGGCGGATACGCCAGCCAGCCGGTCTTGGCGAACTCGCCCACGAACAGCGAGGCCATCACCAGCACGGCGCCGCTGGTGGTCATCCAGAAGCTGAAGTTGTTGAGGAACGGGAAGGCCACGTCGCGCGCGCCGATCTGCAGCGGCACCACGTAGTTCATCAGGCCCGTGACCAGCGGCATCGCCACGAAGAAGATCATGATCACGCCGTGGGCGGTGAAGATCTGGTCGTAGTGGTGCGGCGGCAGGAAGCCGGGGTTGTCGCCGAAGGCGATGGCCTGTTGCATCCGCATCATGATCGCGTCGGCGAAGCCGCGCAGCAGCATCACCAGCCCGAGGATGATGTACATGATGCCGATCTTCTTGTGGTCGATGCTGGTGAACCACTCGCGCCACAGGTAGCCCCATAGCTTGAAGTAGGTCAGCGCACCGAGCACGGCGATGCCGCCGAGCACGACGGCGGCGAACGTCGCGATCAGGATCGGTTCGTGCAGTGGGATGGCCTCCCAGGAGAGGCGGCCAAAGATAAGTCGGGTGAGGTCTGTAGGATCGGACATCGGAGGTCGCGTGCCGTTGGCGCGTGAAAAGTGAGGGGTCTGAACGCGTGCCGCTTAGATCGGCTGCGTGGCAGGGGCCGGGGAGGCCGTCGCGGCGCCCTCGGGGTTCGTGACGGTGCACATGGCGCCCACGTAGCTGCGGGCGGGCGTGTCGGCCAGGCCCAGGCGCGAGCGGGTGGCGTCATCCAGCGAGGCCACGTTGAACGAACCGGGCTTGCCCAGGCCGCCATTGGCATCGATCGCCATCATGTCCTTCATGCACATGCGGTTGGCTTCCACGCAGCGGTTCAGGATGGCGTCATACAGGCCGGGGGCCACGGTGGCCCAGCGGCGCACGGGGTCGCGTTCGCTGGGCTTTTCCAGCTGCAGGTAGCCGTCGCGGCCCAGTTCGCCGCCGGCGTCCTTGGCCTGCTTGACCCACTGGTCGAAGCCCGCCTGGTCCACGCCATGGAAACGGAAGCGCATGCCCGAGAAGCCTGCGCCACTGTAGTTGGCGGAGAAGCCCTCGAAGTTGCCCTGCGCGTTGATCACGGCGTGCAGCTTGGTTTCCATGCCCGGCATGGCGTAGATCTGGCCGGCCAGGGCCGGGATGTAGAACGAGTTCATGACCGTCGAGGCGGTGATCTTGAACTGGATCGGGCGGTCCACCGGCGCTGCGATCTCGTTCACCGTGGCGATGCCTTGCTCGGGATACAGGAACAGCCACTTCCAGTCCAGCGCGACGACCTCGATCACCAGGGGCTTGGCGCCTTCCGGTACGGCACGGCCTTCGCTGATGCGGTCCAGGGGGCGGTAGGGGTCCAGCTTGTGGGTGCTCACCCAGGTGATGGCCCCCAGTGCGATGATGATCGCGAGCGGCGCCGACCAGATGATGAGCTCCAGGCCCGTGGAGTGGTCCCAGTCCGGCTGGTACTCGGCCTCGGTGTTGGCTTGGCGATAGCGCCAGGCGAACAGGAAGGTGAGGAAGATCACCGGCACGATGATCAGCAGCATCAGGACGGTCGAGACGATGATCAGATCGCGCTGCTGTGCGGCGATGTCGCCGGAGGGGCTGAGCACGACGGCATTGCAGCCGGCGAGCAGCGCGGCCGCGGGCACTGCGAGCAGTCCGCGAAGTCGGTGGGTGGAGGGCATACCGGGCAAGAAAGGTGGAAGGCGGCACGGATGGCCGCGGGAAGGCGTCGAATCTACGTGAAAACCATTGTGGTGTGAATGGGACGTTTTGTCCTACAGTGGGTTGCGGCTGCCAGAGACAGTTCACTGGCCCGCCAAAGCAAAAACTGCTGGTGCATTCAAAAAGGAGCACGCCGATGACCACATTGACACAGCATTTTCCCGGATCTTCATCGCGCGCCACCACGGAAGAAGACTCCCGGCCGGTACAGAACGGACACTCCCCCGTCGCTCCCGAGGAGATAGCGATCGGCGTGGTGATCGGCCGCGCTTCCGAGTATTTCGACTTCTTCGTCTACGGCATCGCTTCGGTGCTGGTCTTTCCCACCGTGTTCTTTCCCTTCGTGGACCGGCTGCAGGGCACGCTCTACGCCTTCGCCGTCTTCTCGCTGGCCTTCGTCGCACGCCCCTTCGGCACCGCGCTGTTCATGGCCATGCAGCGCCGCTGGGGCCGTGGCACCAAGCTGACGGCCGCGCTGTTCCTGCTGGGTTTTTCCACAGCCGGCATGGCCTTCCTGCCCGGGTATGAAAGCCTGGGGGCCTATTCCATCGTGCTGCTGGCCCTGTTCCGCATCCTGCAGGGGGTGGCGATGGGCGGTTCGTGGGACGGATTGCCCTCGCTGCTGGCGCTGAACGCGCCGGCCAGCCGCCGCGGCTGGTACGCCATGCTGGGCCAGTTGGGTGCGCCCACCGGCTTCATCATCGCCAGCGCCCTGTTCCTGTTCCTGCATGCCAGCCTGTCGACGGAAGACTTCATCTCGTGGGGCTGGCGCTATCCGTTCTACGTGGCCTTCGCCATCAACGTGGTCGCGCTGTTCGCCCGCCTGCGCCTGGTCGTGACGGATGAGTACACCAAGCTGCTGGAAGAGCGCGAACTGGAACCCACGCCCATCGGTGAGATGGTGCGCACGCAGGGCTACAACGTCTTCATCGGCGGCTTCGCGGCGCTGGCCAGCTACGCGCTGTTCCACCTGGTGACGGTGTTTCCCCTGTCCTGGGCGGCCCTGTACCCCGAGCAGCCGATCAACGACGTGCTGTTCGTGCAACTGATCGGCGGCGTGCTGGCCATCGGTAGCATGATCGCTTCCGGCGTGATCGCCGACCGCCTGGGCCGGCGCACCACGCTGGGCGTGTTGGCGGTGATGATCGCCGTGTACAGCGGGTTCGCGCCCGCGCTGATCGGCGGTGGCGCCGTGGCGCTGGATGCGTTCATCCTGATCGGTTTCGTGCTGCTGGGCTTGTCGTATGGCCAGGCGGCCGGCGCGGTGACGGCCAATTTCGCGTCCAAGTACCGCTACACCGGCGCGGCCTTCACCGCCGACCTGGCCTGGCTGGTGGGTGCGGCGTTCGCACCGCTGGTGGTGTTGGGCCTGTCAGCACACTTCGGCCTGTTTGCGGTGAGCCTGTACCTGCTGTCGGCTGCGGCCTGCACGCTGGGGGCCTTGAGCGTCAACCGCATGATCGAACGGCGCGACTGAGATCGGGCCCACGCGGAGGGCGGGCCGGTGCACGGCGCTGTTCGCCACCGTGGGCCGGTGGTATTTGCTATTGAAAAAATAGCAACATGCCCTAGAAGAATATGGGTTTCAAGCCATTTAGGCTTGAAACCCTTTTTTGTTGCGGCTTCCCTGGCGGCTTTGGCTTTGGCTTTGCTTTGGCTGGGGCTGGGGCTGGATGGCCAGTGGCCGTCGGGGCGCGCGCCTGAAGAGGATCCCGGGCAACCGGCAACCGGCAACCGGCAACCGGCAACCGGCAACGGCCAGCCTCAATCCCGCGGTCGGAACCCGATGACGAGGGACGAGGGCACCCGCCCGTCCACATCGCGCGGCAGGGTCTCAGTCTTGTCCAGCGCGCGCATCACGGCGTCGTCCCAGGCCTTGTTGCCGCTCGATTTGGTGATGCGGGTGCCCACGATGGTGCCGTCGGGCGAGGCCCGCACTTCCACCTCGGTGCGCAGGTTGTCCGAAATGGCGTCGGGATAGACGATGTTCGGCTTGACCTTGGCGGCCACCTTGCCGCCGTAGCTGCCGGACGGGCCGGCACTGCGCTGGGCATTGCCCGTGGCGGTTTCGCCGCCCGTGGCGCCGGCCAGGCCCTGCATGCGGCGCAGGTTTTCCTGGCGCAGGGCTTCGGCCTGCTTGTTCTGTGCGGCTTCGGCCTTGCGCTTGTCTTCCGCCTTGCGCTTGTCCTCGGCCTGTTTCTTCTGCTGCTCCTGGCGGTCCTGCTCAGCCTGCTTTTCGCGGCGCTCTTTCTCCGCCTTTTCGCGTTCTGCCTTGTCGGCCTTCTCGCGCTGTTCCTTCTCTTTTTCCTTTTGCAGGCGTTCCTTCTTGTCCTGCTCGGCCTGTTCCTTGCGCTCACGCTCGCGCTTTTCGCGCTCGGCCTGCTGCTGGCGTTCCTTCTTTTCCTGCTCCAGGCGCTTTTTCTCGCGTTCGAGGGCGATGTCGGCTTCGCGCGTGTCGGGCTCCGCCTTCGGTGGCGGGGGCGGTGGGGGGGGCGGCGCCGGCACCGGGGGCGGTGGGGGTGGAGCGGGGGTGGGCTCGGGCTGCGGCGTCGGCGGGGGTGGCACGTCGCGGGGCGCGGCCTGCTGCGGAATCCGATCCCAGATTTCCGCTTCCACGGCAGGCATGTCCGCGCTGGTCTTCCAGTTCACGCCCCAGGTCAGGGCGCCCAGCAGCGCCGCGTGCACGAGCACAGCCAGCGCCACGGCGCGCAGGCGCCCGGGCGGACGGGTGGGGGCGAACTGGTCGCGGTCGTTGGAGGCGTGCATGCGATCGAAAAAAGGCGAAAACGGTGCGGAGGATCGTGGGCGGCGAGGGCCCCGTCAGCCGCCGGACTTGACCGACAGGCCCACGCGCTGCACGCCCGCCCTCTGCAACGCATCCATGGCCTTCACCACGGTTTCGTACGTCACGGTCTTGTCGGCGCTGATGAGGATGGGCGTATCGGGCGGCTGCGTGGCCTGCCAGGCCTTGGCGGCGGCGCCCAGGCCCTGCAGGGTGATCGGGCGCTCGGCATCGCCGGTCTTGAGCTGCAGGCTGCCGTCCTTCTGGATGATGACCTGGCCGAACGACTTGGGCGGCTTGGCGCCCTTGCCGACGGAGGGCACGTTGATGGCGCTGGGCGTGAGCATGGGCGCGGTCACCATGAAGATGATGAGCAGCACCAGCATCACGTCGATGAAGGGCACCATGTTGATTTCGTTGATGGTGCGGCGCCGGCCGCCGCCGCGTGAAGCCATTGCGGGCATGCTGCTGTCTCCTGTGCTGCTCAGTGGCCCGAGGCGGACGACGTGGGCTGCGCGCCCAGGTTGCGCTGCAGGATGTTGGAGAACTCCTCGATGAAGGTCTCCTGCTGAATGGCCACGCGGTCGATGTCGCGCGCGAAGCGGTTGTAGGCGATCACGGCGGGGATGGCGGCGAACAGGCCGATGGCGGTGGCGACCAGCGCTTCGGCGATGCCCGGGGCGACCGTGGCCAGGGTGACCTGCTCCATGCCGGCGAAACCGGTGAAGGCATGCATGATCCCCCACACGGTGCCGAACAGGCCCACGTAGGGCGAGACGGATCCCACGGAGGCGAGAAAGGACAGGCTGGACTCGACCACGTCCATCTCGCGCTGGAAGCTGGCGCGCATCGCGCGGCGGGCGCCGTCGAGCAGCGTGCCGGCGTCCGAGATGCGGCGCTCGCGCAGTTTCTGGTACTCGCGCATGCCGCTGGCGAAGATGCGTTCCATGGGGCCTGCGTTCTTGGCGTTCTGCGCGGCGCTGGAGTACAGGTCGTTCAGGCTGGTGCCCGACCAGAACTCGCGCTCGAAGTCTTCGTTGAGCGACTTCACGCGCTTCAGGGCGAACAGCTTGCGGAAGATCGCGGCCCAGCTGGCCACGGACACGCCGATCAGCAGCAGCATGACGAGTTGCACCACCCAGCTGGCGTTGAGCACCAAATTCAGGATGGACATGTCTTGGGAGTTCATGATGAGAGTTGTTCCAGAAGGGGGCCCGGGATGCGTGCGGGACGCAGGGTGGCGGCATCGACCCATCCGATGCGGATGGTGCCTTCACACAGTAGCACGGGCTGGGATTCGATCATTTGCTCTGGTTTCAGGAGCGCTTGCTGGCGTATTGTCAGGGATGCGCTGCCACCCTCTTGCAAAGAGGCCGTAACAATCAGTTCATCGTCGAGGCGCGCCGGCCGCAGGTAGCGCAGGCGCGCGTCCGTTACGACAAACATGCCGCCCGTGAGTTCCCGCAGGTTCTGCTGCCCCAGGCCCAGCGAACGCAGCCATTCGGTGCGGGCACGCTCGAAGAACTTGAGGTAGTTGGCATAAAACACGATGCCGCCGGCGTCGGTGTCCTCCCAGTAGATGCGCAGGGGCCACTCGAACGGGGTCGAGGCCCGAGGGGGGGCGTTCTCCGTTGCCATGCCGGCCTTCATCCGAGCAGCGTGCGCAGGCGGGCCACGGATTCTTCCAGCTGCGCCATCGAATTGGCCGTGGAAAAGCGCACGAAGCGCTGCGGCTCGAACGCGCCGAAGTCGCGGCCCGGCGTGACGGCCACATGGGCGCGGCGCATCACCTCGTAGGCGAAGTCCCAGCTGCCCGAGACGCCCAGGCGCTCGGCGGCCTGCGTGCAGTCGGCCCAGGCGTAAAAGGCGCCGTCCGGCACCACGGGCACCGGCAGGCCCAGCGCCTGCAGCGCGGGAATGAAGTAGTCGCGCCGGGCCTTGAACTCGGCGCGGCGGCGCTCGTATTCGGCGATGCTCTCGGGCTCGAAGCAGGCGAGGGCGGCATGCTGCGACACGGTGCTGGCGCAGATGAAGAGGTTCTGCGCCAGCCGCTCGACCACCGGCACCATGGCCTCGGGCACGACCATCCAGCCCAGGCGCCAGCCAGTCATGTTGAAGTACTTGCTGAAGCTGTTGATGCTGATGACGTTCTCGTCGATGGCCAGTGCCGTGTGGCCGAAGCGTTCCTCGTACGACAGGCCCAGGTAGATCTCGTCGATCAGCGTCACCCCGCCGCGCGACTGCACGGCCGCGTGGATGCGGCGCAGCTCCTCGGGCGCAATCGAGGTGCCGGTGGGGTTGGAGGGCGAGGCCAGCAGCACGCCGCGCGTCTTCGGCCCCCAGGCCGCCTCCACCTTGGCGGCGCTCAGCTGGTAGCGCTCTTCGGCCGTGGTGGGGATGAGCACCGCCTTGCCTTCCGCCGCGCTCACGAAGTGGCGGTTGCAGGGGTAGCTCGGGTCGGGCATGAGGATCTCGTCGCCCGCATCGATGAGGGCCAGGCACGCGAGCTGCAGCGCGGCCGAGGCCCCTGCCGTGACCACGATGCGCCGGGCCGGCACCTGCACGCCGAAGCGGTCGGCATACCAGCCGCTGATGCGCTCGCGCAGCGGCTCCAGGCCCAGGGCGTTGGTGTATTGCGTGGTGCCGCGCTGCACGGCGCGGGCGGCCGCCTCCTGCACCAGCGGCGGCGCGGTGAAGTCGGGCTCGCCGATGTTCAGGAAGATCATCGGCTCGCGCGTGCCGGCGACCTCGCGTGCCAGGGCCTGGGCGGCCTTGGCCACTTCCATCACATAGAACGGTTCGATGCGCTCGGCGCGGGAGGAAAACTGCATGGAAAAGATTCCTGCCCGCGCGGCGCGGGCGTGGGGATGGGATGCCCGCCGGGGCACGGCGCGGGCGCGGGGCCGGACCGGCCCCGGGCGCTCAGGCGCCGTCCGCCGGGGCCTGCGGTGGCTGCACCGGGTTCGCGCCCTTGTCGGCCGCGACTTCGGTGGCGCGCAGCGTGGGGGCCAGGCCGTTGAGCACGCCGTTCACGTACTTGTGGCCGTCGGTGCCGCCGAACTCCTTGGCCAGCTCGATGCATTCGTTGATGACCACGCGCCACGGCACGTCCAGGCAGTGCTGGAACTCGTACACGCCGATCCACATGGCCGCGTGCTCGATGGGCGAGATCTCGGCCATCTTGCGATCGAGCTGCGGGGTGATCAGGGCGTCGAGCGCCTCGGCCGATTCGATGCAGCCGTGCAGCAGCGCGTCGTAGTGGGCGGCATCGGCCTTGTGAAAGCCCGCCAGGTCGCGGGTGAAGGTGTCGATGGCGGTGGCGTCGTTGCGGCCCACCAGGTGCTGGTAGAGCGCCTGCAGCGCGAACTCGCGGGCGCGGCTGCGGTTGGATTTGGACGCGGCCTTGCGGGCGCCGGTGCTGGTCACGCCGGTGCGCGCCTGCCGTGGCGGGCGCTTGGCGCCGCCGGGGTGCGAAGAGGTGGAGTCGCTCACGACAGCTCCTCCAGCAGGTTGGCCATTTCCACGGCCACGCGGGCGGCGTCCTGGCCTTTTTCAGTCTGGCGGGCGATGGCCTGCTCCATGTTCTCGGTGGTGATGATGGCGTTGGCCACCGGCACGTGGTAGTCGAGCGAGATGCGGCTCACGCCCGCGCCCGATTCGTTGGCCACCAGTTCGAAGTGGTAGGTTTCGCCGCGGATGATGCAGCCCAGGGCGATCAGCGCGTCGTATTCGTCGCGCTCGGCCATGGCCTGCAGGGCCACCGGCACTTCCAGCGCGCCGGGCACCAGCACGTGGTGGATGTGCTTTTCCTGCACGCCCAGCGCCAGCAGTTCGGCACGGCAGGCCGCGGCCAGGGTGTTGGTGATGCTCTCGTTGAAACGGGCCTGCACGATGCCGATGTGCAGCTTCTTGCCGTCGAGCTTGTCCGCTGTTCCTTTGTCTGCGCCAAACATGTCTTATTCCTTGGGAAGGTATCCGGTGATCTCGAGGCCGTAGCCCGCCATGCTGGGCATGCGGCGTGGCGGGCCCATCAATTGCATTTTGTGAACGCCGCATTCGCGCAGGATCTGCGCGCCCACGCCGTAGGTGCGCAGGTCCATGCGGCCGCGCTCGGGCGCGTGGGCCGAGCGGGCGCGGCCCTCGAACTGCTCCAGCAACTGCTCGGCGCTTTCGCCGCAGTTGAGCAGCACGGCCACGCCCTGGCCTTGGGCGGCGATGTACTGCAGGCTGCTGTCCAGCCCCCAGGAGTGCATGGAGCGGTTGACCTCCAGCGCGTCCAGCACCGACAGGGGCTCGTGCACGCGCACGGGCACGCTGTCGTCCGGGCCCCACTGGCCCTTCACGAGCGCCAGGTGTACGGCCTGGCTGGGTTCGTCGCGGAAGGCGTGGGCGGTGAACTCGCCGAAGGCGGTCTGCAGCGGGCGCGTGCCCACTTTCTGCACCAGCGATTCGTTGCGGCTGCGGTATTCGATGAGGTCGGCGATGGTGCCGATCTTGAGGCCGTGCTCGGCCGCGAAGATCTGCAGGTCGGGCAGGCGGGCCATGGTGCCGTCGTCCTTCATCACCTCGCAGATCACGGCGCTGGCGCTGCAGCCGGCCATGGCGGCCAGGTCGCAGCCGGCTTCGGTGTGGCCGGCGCGCATGAGCACGCCGCCGTCCACCGCCTGCAGCGGGAAGATGTGGCCGGGCTGCACCAGGTCGGCGGCCACGGCGTGGGGCGCCACGGCGGCCTGCACGGTGCGGGCGCGGTCGGCGGCGGAGATGCCGGTGGTCACGCCCTCCGCCGCCTCGATGGAGGCGGTGAACGCCGTGCCCATCTTGGTGCCATTGCGGGCCACCATGGGGGCCAGCTTCAGCAGCTCGCAGCGCTCGCGGGTGAGGGTCAGGCAGATCAGGCCGCGGCCGAAGCGCGCCATGAAGTTGATGGCCTCGGGGGTGACGTGGTCGGCGGCCAGGACCAGGTCGCCTTCGTTCTCGCGGTCTTCCTCGTCCACGAGGATGACGATGCGCCCGGCGCGCATCTCGGCCACGATGTCTTGCACCGGCGAGATGGGCGCAGGGGTCAGGGGGGTGTTCATGGAGGGCAGGGCTTTCGGTGGGCCGCGCGGGTGGCGTGCACCGCACGCTGGTCCGGCCACGGCCCGGACGGAGCCGCCTCCAAAGAGCGGGCGGTGCGGCGCTGGCCGCACGGTGCGGGAGCGCTACGCGCCCCAAAGGCGGCGATTTTAGTCCACTTAGTGGACTTGGGGCGCGGGCGAGGCGGGCCGCGTCCGGCCGCCCTCGCGCCCGGCCAGGGCACCGGCCACCATCACCCACGCCAGCAGCAGCAGGGACAGCAGTTTGAGCCCGCTGGCCACCGTCAGCACCGTGGGCCAGTGCGGGTGGTGCATGTGCAGCGTGGCGTGGTTTTCCACCAGGTCCGACAGCACCAGGGCCAGCATCGTCCAGTGGGCATGGCGGTAGAGCCAGCCCAGGGCCCAGCCCGGCGGCACGGCCCGCGCGACCAGCCGCCGCAGGGCCCAGGCCACCGGGTAGGCCAGCCAGAGCGCGTAGCTGGCGAGCAGGGCCCAGTCCCAGGCGATGGCGCGGCGCACGCTGTCGGTGCCGCCGCAGACCACGCCCCAGCCGGCGTGCCAGTGCGCCGTCACCTGAAAGCCCGAAGGCAGGCCCTGCACCCACCCCGGCGCCGACTGCAGGTCGCAGGCGGCCTGCCCGAACTGGAACGTGATGGCGAACAGCACGGCGGTGACGACCGCCAGCGCGACGCCCAGCCAGCGCCAGGGCTGCGTGCGCGGCACGGTGTTGGCGGGCACGGCGCCGTCTACCGGGCGGGCCGTGGGGTCGATGAAGTCGCTCGGAAAGCGCTCGCGTGCATTGAGGCCGGTCCAGACCCAGTAGGGGCAGTCGTAGGCCTGGTCGTGCATGGCCGTGAGCGGGTCGCCGGGCTGCAGCTGGCCCCGGTCCACGCGCAGGCCTTTGGCGAAGGCCTCGTCCACCATCCATTTGAGCGTGAGATTGGACAGCCCGTCGCGCGCGTACGAGCCGCCCACGTCGCTGTGCACGCCGCGGAACCAGCGCTGATCGTAGCTGCGCCAGGGCCGCTCGCGCTCGGTGAAGTGCGGGTCGGCGTAGCGCCGGGGCGAGTACTTGCTGCGCGATTCGTACAGCGACATGGCATGGCGCACGTTGGCGAACCGCTTGCGGGCGAACTCGGTGGAGTTGGTGATCTTGATGCCGCCCAGCAGCCCGCTGCCGATGGCCTCCACCGTGTCCCACACGCCCACGAAGTGCACGAGCGGCGTGCGGCCCAGCGAGAAGTTGTCGATCACGTCGCGCGCGAAGGCCTCGCGGCTCCTGGTGCCGGCCTGGTTCTTCTGGCCACTCGGGGCGAAATAGGTGCGCACCAGGGTTTCGATGAGCGGCAGGCCCTCGGTGTGGATGAGGCCGTACATGTTGATCATGCCGGCCACCGCCCGCGCGGTGAACGCGCCGCGCGAGAAGCCGAACAGGTAGATGCGGTCGCCCGGCCGGTAGGTGTGCACGAGGAACTTGTAGGCCTCGGCGATGTTGGGGAACACGCCGCTGCCCAGCGCCAGCCCGGCCAGTTGCCGCAGCTGGTTCCTGGCCTTGGACAGGATGCCGTCCGCCGGGAATTCATTGGTGGTGCCCACGCCGGGGTCGTAATAGACCAGTTGCGTGGGCTCGCTGCCCGATGCGTCCCGGCCCTTGCCGAGCATGCGCAGCAGCTTCACCACGTTGGTGTCCTGCTGGTTGCCCAGGATGTTGCCGGTGCCGTCGAACAGCAGCACGAGGTTGCGGCCCGGCTGCGCGGCCCATTGCTCGTCCGCAGCGATGCATTCGGCCAGGATGGCCTCGCGCGTGGGCGCGCGGTCGGCGGCGTCCGGTGCCGTGGCGTTGGCATGGGCGGCCGGTGTGGCCGGCGTGTCTTTGGCGTTCATGGTGTCCTCCCTCCCGTGGCGATGCGTGTCCGGGAGATTCTGGGCGAGGAACGCGCGCCACAGCAAGGGTGCCCGCCCCATGGGGGCGCGGAGCGGGCCCGGGTTCAGATCATTTCAGCCGGCTTCAGATGCCGGGCGCTTCCAGCCGCACGTCGCTCACCGGGTAGGCCACGCAGGGCAGCACGCAGCCCTCGGCGCGCTCCTCCGGGGACAGGCCGGGCCATTCGATGGCGTAGCGCACCTCGCCTTCGGCCAGCAGGCCGATGCAGGTGCGGCAGGTGCCGTTGCGGCACGAACTGGGCCAGTCGATGCCGCCTTGCTCCAGCGACAGCAGCAAGGGCTGCTCGGGCCAGGCATCGCACTGGGTGCCGTCGTCGCCGACGCGGGCGGTGAAAAAGGGAACGGAAGAAGGGTCACTCATGGCGAACGGCCACAGGAGGGCGGTGAACGAGAGGGTTAGGGATGAAAAAGGCCTCCAGTGCAATCAACACTAGGGCATGTCGCTATGTTTTTAATAGCATTCATGGGCCGTAGCGCTGAGCACACTGGGTTGCCTAAAAAGAAGGCAGTCGAGCGGTAGGCGTTCAAAATCAACGACTTGGCGTCGCCATACAGGGCTTGTCCCGAGTTATCCACATGATTGTCCAGCGGCACCAGGGATAACCACAGCCCTGTGGGCAACCGGGTGCCTAAAAATGAGGCGGCGCATCGGTTTCCTTGCAAAATCAACGGCTTGGCGTCGCCATACAGGCGTTGTCCCGGGTTATCCACATGATTGTCCAGTGCGGGCAGGGATAACCCGAGGGGCCTTTCAGGCGCCGACCTTGACGCCTTTCCAGAACGCGAAGCGGCCGCGGATCGACTCGGCTTCGGGCTTGGGGTCGGCATAGGTCCAGACGGCGTCGGGGTTCAGTTCGCCGTTGACCAGCAGCGACCGGTAGGTGGCCTGGCCCTTCCAGGGGCACATGGTCTTGTGGTTGCTGAAGGTGAAGTATTCCGGCTTCAGCGCGCTTTCGGGGAAGTAGTGGTTTCCCTCGACCAGCACGGTGTCGTCGCTCTCGGCGACGGTCACGCCGTTCCAGATGGCTTTCATGGGGGTGTTCCTTTGCAATGAAAAAATGAGGGCTGCACTGATGGGATGGGGATCGCGCGAGCAGCCATCCCATGAATCGCAGGCCATGGGCCGGGGCGCGGCAGCGCGTTGAAGGCCGGACGATGGGCCGTGGCAACGCGTCGCGGTCTTGCCGGAAGAACACCTTACCCGAATTTGCCCGCGTCCTTGTCGTCGTCGCCGCCACGCGGCGGCAGTGCACCGCCCCTGTTCCGCCCGGCTCAGGGCCGCAGGTCGGGCGATGGCGTGAGCGGCACCCCTTGTGCGCGCGCGGCCGCCTCCTGCGCCGCCATGGCCCGGCCGAAAGCGGGCCGCTCGCGCAGGCGGGCCCAGTAGGCTGCCACGGCGGGCGGGAATGCGGCGGCCAGCGCCAGGTGTTCGGCCAGCAGCAGCGCATAGCCCACCGACACATCCGCCGCCGTGAAGCGCCCGGCACACAAGTAGGGCTGCTGCGCCAGCCGGGGTTCCAGCGTGCGCAGCCGCGCCAGGAACCAGCGGGCGTAGTCGTCGGCCACCTGGGGGCTGCGGCGCTCGGCCGGCTCGAGATACCGGTAGCGCAGCACCAGGGTCTGCGGGAAGGTGAGCGTGGCTTCGCCGAAATGCAGGTCGTTGAGATAGCGGCCGAAATCGCGTTCGCCCACCTCGACCTGCAGGGGAGTGGGGGCGTGGCGCGCGCACAGGTATTGGCACATGGCGGCGGATTCGGTCATGCGGGTCTCGCCATCGAGCAGCAGCGGCACGGTGCCCAGCGGGTTCTCGCCGAGAAATTCGCGCGCGTGGACACGCGGCGGGAAAGGCAGCACCTGCAGCGCATACGGCGCATTCAGCTCTTCCAGCATCCACAAAGGGCGGAAAGAGCGTGCGCTGAGGCAGTGATGGAGCGTGAGCATGGACGTGTTCCCGGCGGTGCCGCCGCCATCGATGAAGAGGAGGCCACCAGCTTAGGGGCGGTGCCGGGCGCTGCTGCGACAACGCGTTCGCAAAAGCTGCCAATGTGTTGGCAGGGCGCTGCGTGCCGGGGCACCGGTCCGCGCCGTCCAGGGGATCAGGACAGGCCGTGGCTGTCCACCCACGCGGCCAGCGCCTGCGCGCTGCGGAACTCGTCGCAGGCGCGGGCCGGCACGCCGGGGTAGCGTGCGTTCCACATCTTGGCGAGCGCCTGGCCCGGGCCCACCTCGACCACGCAGCGCACGCCGCGCGCATGCAGGTTGTCCATGCACTCGTCCCAGCGCACGGTGCGGGCGATCTGCGCCGCCAGTGCGTCGCGGGCCTGCGGCACGCTGGCGATGCGGTCGGCAGCGTTGCTGAACAGGGCCGTGCGCGGGCGGGCGAAAGCCGTGCCCTCCAGCACCTGGCGAAAGGCATCGGCCGCCGGTTGCAGGGCCGGCGTATGCGAGGCCACGCCCACGCGCAGGCGCGTGCAGTGGCCGCCTTGGGCCGTGGCCAGCGCTTCGGCGCGGTCCAGCGCGGCCAGCGCGCCGCCCAGCACCACGCTGTCCGGGCCGTTGCGGATCGCCACGGCCAGGCCGGTGTCGCGCACCAGGGCGTCGATGGCGGCCGGTGCCATGCGGCTCACACCGATCAGGCCACCGGGGTGGCCGGCGGCGCAGCGGTCCATGGCCTCGGCGCGCGCCTGGGCGAGCGACAGCGCGGTGCCGGCATCGAACACGCCGGCTGCACTGAAGGCGGCCAGCTCGCCCACGCTGTAGCCCGCGACGGCGGCCGGTGGGGGCAGCAACGGGGCCAGGGCGTCCCATGCGGCCAGGGCCAGGCCGGTGAGCAGCACCTGTGCGTGGGCATTGCGCGCGGCCCAATCGGCGTCCTGCAGTGCGGCGCGCCAGTCGCGCACGCCGAGGCGTTCGTTCACCGCGCGCACCGGGGCGCCGTCGGCCAGCCAGGGCAGCATGTCGGGGTGCTGCATGCCCTGACCCGAAAACACCAGGGCATAGCTCATGGTGCGCTGCCCGCCGGTGGCGCCATGCGGACCACCCAGCAGGCGGCGGCCAGCAGGTCGGCCGAACCGCCGGGCGACAGGCGCCGTGCGACGAAATCACGGCCGATGGCGTGGGCGGCCTCCAGGCCGCCGGGCCGCCCGGCGCCGCCCGCGGCCAGAAAGCCCCGCGCACAGGCCTGGGCGTGGCGCAGGCCTTCCAGGCCACCCCGGTGGGCGAGGTTGCTGTCGTCCAGCACGGCCATCACGGAAAACAGTGTGTCCACGCGCGCCTGCTGCACGCCGAGCCCGCGGGCGAGCCCATGGCGCAGCGCGGGCACTGCGGTGTCGAACAGCACGGGAAAGCCGAGCGCGGCCTCCTGTGCCGCGCCGCGCAGGCCGTGGCGCGCCGCGGCGATGCCGCCAGGCAGCCGCGGCGCGCGCAGCGTGCGTTCGGCGCGCTCTGCCAGCGCCGCGCCCCAGTGGCGGCGCAGCGCCTCGCGCAGCGCGGCGGGCTGCAGGGGCGTGCCCTCGCGCGCCAGCGCCCCCGCCGCGGCGCACAGCAGGCCCAGCGTGAAGATCGCGCCCCGGTGGGTGTTGACGCCGCCTGTGGCCGCCACCATGCGCGCTTCGGCCTCGATGCCGCAGCGCTCCAGCGCCGGGAACCCTTCGCCGGCATGGCCCAGCGCGGCGATGCGCACGAAATAGCCTCGCAGCGCGAACAGGCTGCGCATGAAGGTGCGGGCATCCATGTCGGCGTGGCTGCCGTTGTCGGTGAGGGTCACCAGCCCAGGTTTGGGCGACAAGGCCAGTTCGTCGTAGAGCGACAGCGTGGCGGCGCGGCCGATGGTGTGCGGGGCCGGGCCTGGGCCGGGGCCTGGGCGCGGGGCACTGGCGGGCCGGCGCAGTGCGTTGGCGGTCATGGCATCGGCTCCTCTGCGGCCGGTTCCTCCGCCGGTTCCGTGGCCGGCCAGAAGGGGGCTTGCGCCAGCGCGGCGCCGGCCAGGCGCTTGACCATCACGGCCTTGCCGCGGCCTGCACGCCAGGCGCTCCACTCGCGCCAGGCCACGGCGGTGCCGTTGGCGAACAGCAGTTCCCCGTCGAGCCGGGGCTGCGCCTTCGGGAAGGCGAGCAGGCAGGCGGCGACGGCATCGGCCTGCGCGGGGCCGGCCACGCCGATGCACAGGTCGGCGTCGGAGCCGCTGCGCAGGTGGTCCAGCCCGGTGATGAGCTGCCAGCCGTGGCTGCCGTAGATGCGGGCGGCCACGCCGCAGGCCTGCAGCGCCTCGCACAGGCGGCCCCAGGCGGCCTTCGATCCGGTCGGCATCAGCGGCTGGGCCAGCAGGGCCGGGGGGAAGGCGTCGAAGTAAAGGATGTCTTCGCGCGCCACGCGCAGCGCCAGGCGGCGCCGTGCCCAGCGGCCGGGGGCCGGCAGGCCCAGCGCGATGCTGCCGTCCGGGCCGGGCGGCTGGGTGGTCACCACGAGCGGAAGGCGCCGCGCGGCCCAGTGATCGAGGCATTCGCGGGCCTCGCGGTCCCAGGGCAGGGCGAGCTGGCGCTGCCAGCCGGCGTCGGACAGGCAGGCGAGCTGATGGCGCTGCAGGGGCAGGGCGGTGGCCATGGGCGTGGGTGCGTGAAAGGGGGGCGTCCCGTGCTCAGGCCGCGTCCAGCACGCGCTGCGCCACGGCGGCAGCGAGCTGGCGGCCGCCGCGCGCGGCGCCGTCCCGGGCCCGCACGTCGTCGGTGGGCGTGTGGGCCACGGCCTCGCGCAGCGCGGCGGCCAGGTCGCCTTCCCACAGCGCGCGCACGCCGCCCATGGCCACGTAGTTGTCCACGCCCGGGGCGAACACGGGGTTGGACTGCGACAGCTCGGTGAGCCGGGCCTCGGGCAGCTTGGTCACTCGCGCCATGGCGGGAATGCGCATCACGCGGATCTCGGCCTCGGGCAGCGCGTAGCAGGCGTCGGCGATCAGGCCCGAGGTGATGAAGCCGCCCGAGAGCGCCTGGTCGTAGACCAGCCCGACCACGCGGTGGCCGTGCCGGCGCGCGAGGTCGATGGCCATCCCCAGGTGCGCCATGGCGCGGTTGATGCCCAGCAGCTCGTCGCGCCGGCGCAGTTGCTGGCCCTGCGTGTCGATGAGCAGCAGGATGGCGCGGCCGGGGTGCTGCGCCACGGTGTCCAGCACCGCGCGGGCCTGGGCCAGCGCCAGCCGCACGCCGATGGGCGCATGGTTTGTGGTGCCGATCACGGCCAGGGGCTGGCCGTCGAAGGTGGGCGTGCCCAAGAGCAGGTCGCCATCGGCCACGATGCCGTGCTGCGCGCCGAAGAGCCTTTCGGCCAGGGTGTTCCATTGCATGTCGGTTCCTTCTCGTTCGTTGCTGCGGGTTCAGGCCGGGCGCAGGCCCTGCACCGCCGCCACGTCCAGCTCGGGCACGCGGGCGGCATCGGCCACGCCCAGGGCCTGCCACAGCGCGGTGGCGTCGTCGGCGGGGGCATCGTCCGGCAGGTGGTCCAGCGCGGCCATGCGGGCGGCCAGCAGCGCGTGTTCGGCCTCCAGCGCGGCCGGCGTGACGGGCCGCGCGGCCCCGAGCGCGGCGATGGCGGCGGCCCGGAAGGCGGCCACGTCGTCCTCCACCAGCGCGTCGCAGTCGCCCGTGAGCCAGCGGTGCTTGCCGCCGCTGGTGCGCCACACCAGGGCGCGGTCGCGCGCGTCGTACTCCTCCACGCCGTGCGAGGCCTCGATCACCTCGGGGCCCGACATGGCGAGGCGGCCCATGTCGCTCATCACCACGTGGTCGGCGCAGCGCGCCACGATGCCCATGCCGCCGAAGCAGCCGTTGGCGCCGCCGATCAGCACCACCACCGGGATGCCGGCGGCGCGCACGTCCAGCACGGCGCGCATGACCTCCGAGACGGCGATCAGCCCGGCGTTGGCCTCGTGCAGCCGCACGCCGCCCGACTCGGCCAGCAGCAGCACGGCCGTGGGCCGGTCGCGCAACGCGCGCCGCAGCAGGCCCACGAGCTTGGCGCCGTGCACCTCGCCCACGCCGCCGCCCATGAATTCGCCCTCCTGCGCGGCCACGAAGATGGGCTGCCCGCCCAGCGTGGCGCGGCCGACGGCCACGCCGTCGTCGAAGGCCGAAGGCACGCCCAGTTGCGCCAGGTGCGGGCTGGTCACGCGCTCGGCCGGCGGCAGCCATTCATGGAAGCTGCCGGCATCCAGCAAATGGGCCAGGCGCTCGCGCGCGCTGCATTCCGCGTAGCTCAGACTCATGGCCGCGCTCCCGGTAGTTCGGCCACGGCCTGGTCGAGCCGCAGCCCCACCACGGCGGGCGTGGCGCCCATGTCGTTGATGGCGATGCGCACGCCGGCCAAGGCGTGGCGCGCATGGAAGTCGTCCAGCACCGCCTGCCAGATCGGGCCGAAGCCGCGCGCGGAGGTCTCCACGCGCACCGAGCAGCCGGTGCCGCTGTCGGGCTCCAGCAGCACCTCGAGGTTGCCGGAGCCGACCACGCCGACCAGCACGGGGGCGAAGGGGCCTGTGGGGCGGCCGCCGGGGAAGGAAAAGTCCAGGGTTTCGAGCCCTGCGGGAATGTCGCTCATGGGGTGCCTCCTACCAGTTCCGGAATCTCTTGGGCGGCTGGTACAGCCCGCCCGACGCGCGCACCAGGTCGCGCATGCTGCGCGCGGCCAGCAGGTTGCGCGTGGCATCGCGCGGGTCGATGCCCAGGTCCTGCGGGCGGTGGATCACCCCGCGGTCGCGCAGGTTTTCCACCGCGCGCCGGTCGCGGGCCAGGCCCACCGCGGTATAGCCCGCCACGCCGCGGATGGCCTGCTCGCGCTCCTCGTCGCTGCGGCACAGCAGCAGGTTGGCAATGCCTTCCTCGGTGAGAATGTGGGTCACGTCATCGCCGTAGATCATGATGGGCGGCAGCGCCATGCCGGCCTGTTCCTGCAGCGTCCAGGCGTCGAGCCGTTCCACGAACGCGGGTTGCATGTGCTCGCGGAAGGTCTCCACCATCTGCACCACGAGCTTTTGCCCGCGCGGCGTGCCGGCCGCGCCGGTGCGGCCCGCCCGTGCCTGCGCGCCGGCCTTGAGCCAGGCGGGGCTGGCATGGCGCCGTCCGCGCGCGTCGGCCCCCATGTTGGGCGCGCCGCCGAAGCCCGCGATGCGCCCCAGGGTGGCGGTGGAGCTGTTGCCGTCCAGGTCGATCTGCAGGGTGGAGCCGATGAACAGGTCGCAGGCATAGTGGCCCGCGGCCTGGCAGAAGGCGCGGTTGCTGCGCAGGCTGCCGTCCGGGCCGGTGAAGAAAACGTCCGAGCGCGCGCGGATGTAGTCCTCCATGCCCAGCTCGGAGCCGAAGGAGTGCACCGACTCCACCCAGCCGGCCTCGATGGCCGGGATCAGCGCCGGGTGCGGGTTGAGCGCCCAGTGCCGGGCGATCTTGCCCTTGAGGCCCAGCGACTCGCCGTAGGTGGGCAGCAGCAGTTCGATCGCGGCGGTGTCGAACCCGATGCCGTGGTTCAGGCGCTGCACGCCGTACTCGCCGTAGATGCCCTTGATCGCCATCATGGCCATGAGCACCTGGATCTCGCTGATCTGCGCGGGGTCGCGTGTGAACAGCGGCTCGATGAAGTGCGGGTGCGGGGCCTGCACGACGAAGCTCACCCAGCCGGCCGGGATGTCCACGCGCGGCAGCGTAGTGGTGCGGCCGTCCACCATCTCGTTGACCTGCGCGATCACGATGCCGCCCGAGAAGGCCGTGGCCTCCACGATGGCGGGCGTGTCCTCTGTGTTGGGCCCGGTGTAGAGGTTGCCCTCGGCATCCGCCGCCTGCGCGGCGATCAGCGCGACCTGCGGCGTGAGGTCGATGAAGTAGCGCGCGAACAGCTCCAGGTAGGTGTGGATGGCGCCGATCTCGATGCGCCCGGCCGACACCAGCCGCGCAATGCGCGCACTCTGCGGGCCCGAGAAGCTGAAATCGAGCCGCGAGGCGATGCCGTTCTCGAACACGTCCAGGTGCTGCGGCAGCGCCAGCACCGACTGCACCATGTGCAGGTGGTGCACGCGCGCCGGATCGACCTGCACCAGCGCATCGGCCAGAAAGTCGGCCTGCTTCTGGTTGTTGCCTTCGAGGCAGACGCGGTCGCCGGGCTCCAGCACGGCTTCGAGCAGCGTGCCGATGGCGGC
Source organism: Acidovorax sp. SUPP2825 (assembly GCF_030158995.1). Taxonomy (NCBI): domain Bacteria; kingdom Pseudomonadati; phylum Pseudomonadota; class Betaproteobacteria; order Burkholderiales; family Comamonadaceae; genus Acidovorax; species Acidovorax sp. SUPP2825. Next base: position 200,290 of record NZ_BQXK01000009.1, read on the forward strand.
GGCATCGACCCGTTTGCCGGCCAGCGGCATGCCGTGCGCAGCCAGCGCGCGGTCGGCCCGCGCGAGCCGGGCGGCGCGGCGGTCCGCGCGGGTGTTCCAGTCTCTGGGGTTCATGGGAGGTAGGGGTGGGTTGGAAGAAGAAAGGGCGGGGGCTGGCGGCCGGTCAGAGCACCACGAACAGCAGCCACACCACCACGGGTGCGATCAGTGTGACAGCGGCGCCATACACCATGAGCTGGCGGAAGAACACCTCGCGGTTCACGCCGCGCGCATTGGCCAGCACCAGCGCGCCGTTGGTGGAGAAGGGGCTCACATCGACGATGGTGGACGACACGGCCATGGCCGCGATGAACCCCACCGCGCCCACGCCGGCATCGCCCGAGCCGCCGCCCTGCAGAAACGGCACGGCCAGCGGGATCAGCGAGCCGAGCACCGCCGTGGACGAGGCGAAGGCCGAGATCACCGCGCCGACGAAGCACAGCAGCAGCGCCGCCATCAGCGGCGAGGTAAGCGCGGCCACGCTGTGGCCCACGAAGTCGATAGTGCCCATCTTGTCCATCACACCCACGAAGGTGCTGACGCCCACGATCAGCATGATCTCGGGCCAAGACACCTGGCCGAGCGCGCGCTTTTGCAGGTTGGGCGCCATCAGCGTGAGCAACAGGCCGATGGTGATGGAGACGAAGCCGATGTCCTGCTTGAAGAACAGCGTCAGCACGGCGAGGGTGAGCAGGCCGATGACGGTGACCGCCTGGTACCAGCGCGCGCCCTCCGCTTGCGGCGTGGACGGGGCGGCGTTCATGAGCGAGTCGTCCGTCTGGGCGGCGGTGCGGCGTTCCTCGGCCAGGGAGTCGCCCTCGGCGTTGCCATAGACCTGGGCGCCGCCCTGGCCGTGGGCGACCTGCGGCAGGTCGAACGGGGTGTTGCGGGCGCCGGTGCGCTGGCGCGCCAGCTTCAGGCCGCCCATGGCCACGAACAGCGCCATGGCCACGGCCAGGTTCACCGCGAGGCTGGCCGCCATGGTGGCGATGGGGTTCAGCGGCAGGCCGGCCGTGGCCACGATCTTGTTGGTGATGCCGCCGTAGATGCTGATCGGCGAGAAGCCGCCGCCCTGCGCGCCGTGGATGACGAGCAGGCCCATCATCAGCGGGTTGATCCCGTACTTGGCCGCGAAGCCCAGCGCGATGGGCGCGATGATCGCGACCGCCGCCGGGCTGACGGCCCCCACGCCCGTGAGCGCCGCGGCGATGAAGAACATGATCCACGGGATCGCCGCGATGCGCCCGCGCACCGCGCGCACCGCCAGCTTGACCAGCCAGTCGATCGTGCCGTTGTTCTGCGCCAGCGCGAACAGGTAGGTGATGCCCACCAGGGTCAGGAACAGGTCGGCCGGAAAGCCCGCCATGATGGCCTTGGCATTCATGCCGGCCACGAGCGTGCCGACCAGGAAGGCCCCGACGAAGGCGATGACGCCCATGTTGATGGGCAGCACGGTGGCGATGACGAACATGCTGGCGAGCGCGCAGATGGATATCCAGTGGGAAGTCATTGAATTTGTCTCCTGTCCGTGGCGCCCCGCGGCGGCACAGGCCGGTGGCTGTGCTCATGGATGCGGGGCTTTGTTCTTGCAGGGGACGATACGCAGCCGGGCGGCGCGGATCAATGCCAGCGGCGTGCCGACACTTACGCTAATCGAAACGATCCAGGGTTACCCCGTAGGGTGGCAGCTGAGGCGGCTCAGGACAGCGCCGCCTTGGCGGTGCGGCAGACGGCCAGCAGGGCGAGCAGGTTGGGGTCGCGCTCGCGGGTGCGCAGGAAGTGCAGCGCGATGGTCTGGCGCATGCGGTAGCGCTGCTGCAGCGTGATGAGCCGCACGTTGGGCGGCAGCACGCCCCGCACCCGCCCGGGCAGGAGCGTGCAGCCCACGCCGCCGCTCACCAGGTTCATCAGCGAGAAGATGTCCTCGGTCTGCATCACCACGTCGGGGGTGAAGCCGGCCACCCGGAACGTCTCCATGAATCCCTGGTAGGTCACGAAGCCTTCCGTGAGGCTGACGAAGCGCTCGCTGGCGCAGGCGGCCAGGTCGATGGGCTCGTCGGGCGGGTAGTGCGAGTCGGCCGGCGCGGCGAAGTGGATGTCGTCCTCGAACAAGGGCTCGCACTCGAGGTCGGGCATATCGCCGGACGACCCCATCAGCGCGGCGTCGATGGCGCCGTTGCGCAGCTTTTGGCGCAGGTCGGCGTCCGAGCCCAGCACCAGTTCGGTCTGCAGTTCGGGCAGGCGCCGCTTCATGCCCATCACGAGGGTGGGCACCGTGCGGCTGGTCAGCGAATAGAGGGATCCGATGCGGATGCGGTCGGACGAATACCCGGCCACCGCCCGCGTGGAGCGGATGCCCTCGGCCAGCGTGCCCAGCAGCTCGCGCGCGACCTCCGCCAGGTGGTGTGCGGCCTCGGTGGGGTGCAGGTGCCGGCCTTCGTGGCGGAACAGGGGGCAGCGCAGCGCGTCCTCCAGCGAGTGCAGGGCGCGGTGCACGCTGACCGCGCTGATGTCCAGGCTCTCCGCCGCACGCGCGAGGTTGCCAGCCTCCAGGAAGACCCGCAGGATGTGCAGCTTGCGAAGGGTGATGTCGTCATCGGGACGGTGGGGCATGGCCATGCGGTGGGGGCTCGATCAGAATTCGTGCTGGGCCGATTGCAGCACATTGCGCGGCCGCTTTTGCAAAACCATCCACTGGCCCGCGGGGCCCACAGGAGAGAGAAACCCATGGCAATCGATTTCAAGGGCCGCGTGGCCATCGTGACGGGCGCGGGCGGCGGCCTGGGCCGCCAGCATGCACTGGCGCTGGCGGCGCGGGGCGCGAAGGTGCTGGTCAACGACCTGGGCGGCGCGGTGGACGGCAGCGGCGCGGCCGTGGGTGCGGCGCAGGCCGTGGTGGACGAGATCCGCGCGGCCGGCGGCGAGGCGCTGGCCAACGGCGCCTCGGTGACCGACTTCGCGGCCGTGCAGGGCATGGTGCAGCAGGCCGTCGATGCCTGGGGCCGCGTGGACATCCTGGTCAACAACGCCGGCATCCTGCGCGACAAGTCCTTCGGCAAGATGGACATGGACGATTTCCGCCTCGTGGTGGATGTGCACCTGATGGGCGCGGCCCACTGCTGCAAGGCCGTGTGGGCGCACATGGTGGCGCAGCAATACGGCCGCATCGTGATGACGACCTCTTCCACCGGCCTGTACGGCAACTTCGGTCAGGCCAACTACGGCGCCGCCAAGCTGGCGCAGGTCGGGCTGATGCAGACGCTCGCCATCGAAGGGGCCAAGCACGGCATCCACGTGAACGCGCTCGCGCCCACCGCCGCCACCCGCATGACCGAGGGCCTGATGCCCGAGGAGGTGCTGGCCGCCCTCAAGCCCGAGGCTGTGGTGCCGGCCATGCTGGTGCTGGCGCACGAAAGCGCGCCCACGCGCACCATCCTGTGCGCGGGCGCCGGCACCTTCGAGGCGGCGCACGTCACGCTCACGCAGGGGGTGCATCTGGGCATCGGGTCCGATGTGCCCGAGCAGCTCGCCGCGCGCCTGGCCGAGGTGACAGACCGCACCGGCGAACAGGTGCCGCAAAGCGGGGCGGCCCAAGGGACGAACGAGGTGCGGCTGGCCCAGCAGCGCTGAGCGTCCGGGGCCCGCGTCGCGCCGCGCCGGCGTTTCAGCGCACCGGCTCGGCCGCGAGCGCCTCGCGCAGGATGCGGCGGATTTCCAGGATCGCCCGGGGGTTCTCCTGCACGCTGTGGTGCGAGGTCAGCACCAGTTCCGACTCGGCACCCGCCAAGTGGGCGCTGCCGTAGGGAACGATGCCATCGCTCGAATGCGCCAGCGGGGTGCCCGGGTCTTCGCGGCCCATGATGGAGTGGTAGCGCACGCGCGGGCCGATCGGCAGGTCGGCGGCGGCGCGCACGAACGGGTCAGTGTCGGCCAGGTTGTCGATGCTGTTGGGCAGGCGCGGCGGAACGCCTCCGGACGAGGGCTGCGTGGCCTGTGCCCTGGCCAGCGTGCGGGTCGCATCGCCGAAGCGCTCCAGCACGGCCAGCGGCAGCGTCACCATGTTGGCCAGCCAGCGCGAGAGGGTCTTGTTGGCGAACGGCGTGCCCCGGTGGGGCGCGGCGATGAAGACCGCCCGGCTCACCTGGGGCATGGGGTGGAACACCAGGAAGGGGCCGAGGTCCTCGCGCAGCCGGGCCTGGTCTTCCGGGGGCAGCACGGGGCGGCCGATGACCTCGTCCCACAGCGTGTCGCCGGATTCGGACACCAACAGCCGCGCCAGAACGCCCCCCATGCTGTGGCCGACCAGCACGATGTCGCGCGATGCGCGCGCCGTGCCGGCGGGATCGAAGTGCGCCAGCGTCTGCACCAGGGCCTCCCGGATGTCGTGCTGGTTGAGAGCCAGCGGTGCATTGGTGGGGTAGTACACCTGCCACACCTGGTAGGCGTCCCGCAACTGCGCATCGCCCAGGACCTCGTTGGCCACGTTGATCCAGGCCTCGGGGCTGCTGGCCAGCCCGTGCAGCATGACGATGGTGCGGCGGTTCGGGTCATAGGGCTGCATGAGGTGGATGCGCGGCGCGTCCAGCCGGTCGCTCCAGCCCAGCAGCGTGCGCATGGCCTGCGTGGCAAAGCCCGAGCGCGCCAGCCACAGGCCGTACCCCGCGGTGAAGTTGCCCGCCAGCGGCACCTGCTGCCCGCCCAGTTCCACCCGGGCGGTATGGTAGGGGTCGTAGATCGCCACCTGCACCTCCTGCGTGCGCAGCACTTCGCCCAGCGTCTTGCCGGGAAACCGCAACAGCGCGGTGGCCGCGGGGTAGGGCATTTCCTTGAAGGGTGCGGGCGCTTGCTCGCCCGGCTCGGGCACCGACGCCGCCACCAGTTCCGTGCCGAAGCCGTCTCGCCGGTAGGTGTTGCGAACGCCGGAAAACCGCAGCGTGGTGGCCGGGATCAGTTCCTCGGGCAGCGGGGCGTCGCTGGGCAGGCGGATGTCCGAGGCGTCGCTGGAAATCCGCCAGGCGCCGAGGGTGCGCGCCTCGTCCGACCGGCGCCCTTCGGCGCGGTAGCGCTGGAACAGCAGGGACACCACGCGCTGCGTGGCGAAGTTGTAGTAGTCGCGCACCTGCGTCTGCCGGTCTTCGAACGCGCGCTCGCCGGGGGAGCGCTGCGTGAAGAACAGATAGGCCCAGGCGTAGCGGGCCGACTCCATCCAGGCATCGAGCGCCTCGTCCTGCGGCAGCGGCGCGCTGCGGTCGCGTTCGCCTTCGAGGCCGACCTGCAGCCAGACTTCTGCCAGCGCCGACAGGCGCTGCTCCTCGCTGATGCCGTTCGAGGCGGCCAGCTGGTTGCGGCAGTCGGCCAGGTCGTCCGCGCAGGTGTCGGCATCGCTGCCGATCACGCGCAGTACCTCTTCGGTGGCTTCGCTCACTCGGCCGCTGGTGAGCACGTCGCCGCGCCGCTGCGAGAGGTATTCGCGCGGGGACATCGACGACACCGTCACCCCCGCGCAGCCGCACAGCACGGCCGCTGCGCACAGCGCGGCGAGTCCCCGCAACACCGACCAGGGTATGCGGCGCGGGGCAGGGGACCAGGTGCGGTGGAATGGCGACTGGGTGGGTGGCGACATGGGGCGGGCCGGGCGGCGACGGGGTGGCCGATGTTACCCGGCAGCCCTGCGAATGGGGCGCTGCCTGACGCCGCGGTGCGCAGCGCTGCGGTACGCTCGCCGGCTTATGAGGATCTCTCCGGAACACCGCCTGCGGGCCGCCTTGCGCGTGGCGCTGAGCCACTATGTCTTCAACGGCCTGTCGGTGGCCTTCGGCCTGCTGCTCATCTCGGCCGGGGTGCACGGTTGGCTGGGCGCGGCGGCGGCCGCCTCGGCGTCGGTCGGGGTCATCGTCACCGCGCCGCCCGACCTGCCCGGCCCGGCCCGGGGCAAGTTCTGGCAGATGCTGCCGGCGCCGCTGCTGGGCGTGCCGCTCTTTTTCGGGGTGCAGATGCTCCACCCTTCGGAGCTGGCCCTGGGACTGCTGATCGTGCCGGCCAGCTTCGTCGCGTTCCTGGCCATGGCCTGGGGCAAGCGTGGCGTGCCGATCGCGGTGGCCGTGATGTTCTCCATGGTGTTCTCCATGGCCGTGCCGCCCACGCCGGGCGTGGACCCGCTGACGGCGGCGCTGGCCACCACCGGCCATTTCGCGCTCGGGGCGGCTTTGTACGTGGTGTATTCGGTGGTGGCCAACCATGCGCTCAATGCGCGCTACCGCGTGCAGTCGGTGGCGGATGCGCTGCTGGCGCTCGCCGCGCTGATGCGCGTGCAGGCACGGCAATTCACGCCCGTCGATCTGCAGGGACCGCCCGCGCCCGCTTTGGCGGGGGCCTTGCTGCACCGGCAGGCGGCCCTGGCCGAGCAGTTGCAGGCCGCGCGCAACATCGTGCTGGAGTCGCCCCGCACGCCGCGGCGCCAGCGGCTGGCCGGCATGCTGCTGCTGGTGCTGGAAATGCGCGACCACCTGCTGGCCTGCGAACTGGACCTGGACACGCTCAAGGCCCACCCCGGCCATGCGCCCGTGGTGGTCGGGCTGCGCGACGTGCTGCACCACGTGGCCGACGAGATGGAGCGCCTGGCCGACGCCATGCTCATCGGCCGCAGGCCCACCGCCTTCGCCGACCACCGGCCCCACCTGGCGGCCCTTCGCTGGGAGGAAGCACCCCAGCCCCAGTCCGTGCCCGAGGGCGCCAACCCGTCGCCCCGCCTGCTGGCGCGCGGGCTGGCGGACCGCATCGGCCACATCAACGACGAGGCGCTGCGCATGATCGCCCTGGCCCGCGGTGAGGCCGAGCCCAACCTGGCCGTGGTGCGCGCGAACTGGCAGATGTTCGTGAGCCCCACCGCGTGGTCGTGGCATCCATTCAACGGCCTGTGGCGCTGGGATGCGCCGCCGCTGCGCCACGCCATCCGCGCGGCACTGGCCATGGGCGTGGGCTATGCGGTGGCGCAGGCGCTGCCCTGGGGCACGCACGCCTACTGGATCCTGCTGACCATCGTGGTGGTGCTGCGCGGCAGCCTGGCGCAAACCCTGGAGCGGCGCAACAGCCGCGTGGCCGGCACGCTGCTGGGCTGCGTGCTGGCGCTCGCGCTGCTGTCCATGCACCCCACGGCACTGGGGCTGATCGTCGCGCTCACGCTGGCGCAGGCCGTGGCCCATGGCTTTGCCGTGCGGCGCTACCTCATCACCGCGGTGGCGGCCACGGTGCTCGGACTGGTGCAGTCGCACATGCTGCATGCGGGCAGCAGCACGGCCTTCGCGCTGTTCGAGCGGCTGGCCGATACCCTCATCGGCACCGGCGTGGCCTGGGCGTTTTCCTATGTGCTGCCCTCGTGGGAGCGCACGCAGATCCCCGCCCTCGTGTCGCGCACCTTGGCCGCGCAGGCGCTGCATGCGCGCGAGGCGCTGGCCCTGGGACAACTGCAGGCGGTGGACAACGCGCCCGAGCTGGCCTGGCGATTGGCGCGGCGCGAGGCCTACGACAGTCTCTCGGCCCTGGTGCAGGCCACGCAGCGGTCGCTGTCGGAGCCGCGCGCCGTGCGCCCGCCGCTCGAACCCCTGGAACGGCTGCAGGTGCATTGCTACCAGTTGCTCGCCCAGCTCACGGCCGTGAAGACCATGTTGCTGCTGCGCCGCGGCCACCTGGAGCCCGAGCGGTTGCAGGCGCCGCTGGCCACCACGGCCGAGGCCATCGGCAACGCCCTGTCCGCACCGCGTACTGCGGCGGATGCCGCCATGCCCCCGCGCATCTCGCCCGGCCCCGAGCCGCTGCCCGACCCGTTCGATGCCCAGCTCGGCCCGTGGCTGCTGCGCCGCCTGGGCCTGGCGGTGGGGCTGGCCGAGGAACTGCGCAGCGATGCGGACCAGGTGCTGCAAAGCATGAACACGAAGGCGCCGGACGCGCAACCCGTGGCCGAACGCAGCGCCTGAGGGCGGCTGAGGGCGCGGCCCCCGGGAACGCGCTCAGTCCCGGTGGGCCTAGATCTCGCCTTCCTCTTCGCCTTCGGGCACGGTGGGCAGGCGCGCTTGCGCAGGCGCGGCTGCCGTGGCCTTCCATTGCCCGGCCGGCTCCACCTCGTGGCCGGGGTCCGCGCGCAGCACGGGCTCGTACAAGATCCACTGCGCTACCGTGCGCATGGCTTCGGCGCCCCGGTTGTTCTGGCGCTTCAGGAAGAAGTCCAGGCCGCGCTCGCGCAGGATCTTGGCCTTTTCGCGCAGCAGCAGCAGCGTGGGCTCCCACAGTTCGTCCTTCACCACCAGGTCGTCGAAGCCCTGCGCATGCCCCTGGGCTTCCCGCAGGCGCGTGGCTCCCTGCTCCCGGCATAACGCGGCCTGCTTCATGTGCGCCACCCCTTCGTCCCGCCGGCGCGCCATCACCGGCGACCGGCCGGTCTTGCCCATCGCCTTGCGCTGCATGCGCGCTGCGGCCTGTTCCAGGTGCTCCGCGGCGGCGGCCGTCTGGTCCGCCTCCAGCGCCTTGCGGGCCTGCTTGAGGTGCGCGCGGGTGGAGCGCAGGTCCATGCCGGCCGCCTCGAATTCCGTGGCCGCGCTTTCGTATTCCGTGCAGGCCGCCTCGAACTTCGCCTTGGCGGCTTCGCCATCCATGCGGGCGAGTGCGCGGAACATGTCCAGCGCGGGGGCGGCGGGCGCCTTCATCGCCTTGTCGGCGAACATGGCCGCCAGGCCGTTGCCCTGTGCGAACGCCTGGGTCTGCTCCATGAAATGTTCGAGCTGCAGTTCGGACGCGACATGCTTCAAGTCGTCGTCCACCGCAGCGCCCAGCTTGCCCACCCCGTAGGCCGACCAGCTGTCCCACTCGTCGCGCACGAGCTGCTGGAACACGTCGAACTCCGAGACATCGGTGGCGCGGTCGCTGCGCATCGGGTCGATCTCGTCGTCGAACACGAACAGCGTGCAAAAGTGGGTCACGGCCTTGGAGACCAGTTCCCGGCCGTAGCTGGCATCCAGCAGCCCCAGGCTGCCGCTGGCCTTCTGGCGCGGACCGTTCTTCGGATCGTCCTGCACGGATTCCGCGAACTGCACCCCCAGCGTGGCGCGCCCCGACACCTCCACCTTCATCTGGGCCGTGGCATCGCGGTAGATGGTGGTCATGTAGCCGGCCACCGTGGTGCGGGTCTGGCCGTTGTCCTGCTGGGATTTGACGCCCACGCCCGCTGACACGCCGGCCCGCCGCCCCTTGCCCGCCACCTCGCCCACCCGCACGCCTGCGCTGAGCGACACGTTGGTCTCGGTGCCCATGCTGCTGCGCTGCGCGTCGTCGATGATCCCCATGCTCAGCTCGGGGTGGTGGGCCAGCAGCTCCCGCATCCAGTCCCGGCGGGCTGGCTGGCCATCCCCGGTGGGGGCCGCCATGTCGAACAAATGCTCCAGCGCGTCGATGAACTGCGCGTCCAGCTGGGGCTCGCGGTTCTTGGTCAGCCGGGGCATGCGCATCTGCACGCCGTTCTCCACACCCCGCTCGCCGCGCCAGCGCCAGTCGGCCCCGCCGGTCACGCCGAAGCTGGCCTGGTCGGTGTCCATCGCAACCGAGTAGCCGGTGTTCACCCCGGCACCGGCCTGTACCTGGTTGGTGGACTGGGACGTGATCTGCAGGTACATGCCGGTGCGGCCGCGGTACAGCTCCAGGATGCGGTCCTCGTTGTGCTGCACCCCGCCGATGAGCTTGACGCCCAGGCCCACGGCGCTCGTGATCGCCGCGGCCGCCGACAGCGGACCGAGGTTGACGCCGTAGGTCTTCTGGCCCAGCAGCTTCATCCGGTCGCGCCATTCGAGGTGCTGGGCCACATCGCGCAGCAGATTGAACAGCGCCCGGCTGTTGGTGGCGTTGGCCGGGTCCCCGTCGTGCAGCAGGTTGAGGGCTTTGTACAGCGCCACGTGGAAGGCATTGCCCTGTGCCTGCACGTGTTCCCCATCGGCGCTGACCGGTGGCGGGGCGGACCCGTTTTTTGCTTCTTGCAGCGGCTCGCTCAGCAATGCGTGCTGCAGCAGGGCGAGGGCTTGCACGCCGGTGTGCGGCTGGGCGCGCAGTTGCTCCCACGCGGAGCGCATCGCGGGGGATTCCGTGGCGGTGGTGATCTCGCCGCCACGGCGGGCGGTTTTTCGCGCCGCATCGCGCCGTGCGGCATCGCATTGCGCGCGGATGCCGTCGAGCAGGGCGGTGTCCAGCACCATGGAGGCGCGCTCGGTGCCCTCGGGCGCCCAGCGTATCTTTTCGGCGATGGCCTGCCAGGCCAGTTCGGATTCGGAGGGCACCTCGGTCGCAGGCCGTTGCGCTCGCGCGGCCCTGAGGTACTGGGTGAGGTGGTCTGCCGCTTTCTCCAGTTCGTCTTCCGCCCGGCGGTTCGGGGTGGGCAAGGCGGTGGCCGATCCCACCTGCAGGGCCTGCGGCAGCGAGCGCAGCGGGTTGATCTTCTGGCCCCGCCGGCTCTTGGGGGCGGCGGGGCTGGCCGCACCGGCCTCGGTGTGGTTGATGTCGTGCAGCCAGTCCGCGATTTTCTGCAGGTGCTGGTTGGCGCGGTCGTAGGGGGAGCCCTCGGCGTTGCTGCGGTAGCCGTTGCGGATGGCGTGGTAGGCCGCGCGCTCGTCGTCCGTGCAGGCGGCCAGGGCTTGGGCCGGGTCGGCGGCGTGCAGGGCCGTGCGGGCGGCATGGGAGGCGGCGGCCAGCCATTCGCGCAGCTGCGGTGTGGGCGCGGTCCGCATCGCGGTTTCGGTCTGCAGGGCCAGGCGCGCCGTGTGGCGGCGGGTATGGTCGGGCGTGCCTTCGGCCGCCGGTGCCAGCAGGTGGCCCAGCGCCTGGGTGCCGCGCGGCATGCGGGCCAGAAGGTCCACCGTGCGCTGGGTGGCATCGTCCAGCGCGGGCGTTGCGTGCGGGCCTGCGGCCGGGTCGGGCAGCAGCGTGCCCCAGGTGTGGGTGCGCAGGGCCTGCAGCGTTTTCAGCGCCACCTCTGCATTGCCCTCGCTGATGTCGGCCAGGGCCTTGATCGCCATCGTCAGTGCGGCCGCGGGCTCGATGGCTTCGGCGCCGTGGCGGGCGGGGTCGATGGTCTTCACCCAGTCGCGGAGCGCCTCGCGCAGGGCCTCGATCTCGGGCGAGCTTCGGTACACCTCGAAGCCGGGCAGGCGCCGCAGCTGCAGGTCGATGACCTCGCCATAGGTCTTTTGCAGGGCTTCGGTCGCAATCCGGTCGCGGCGCTGGGCGTGCTCCAGCTGCACCTCGGCCTCCTTGCGGCGCTGGGCCAGGGCCGGCTGCAGCGACTTCAGGTCGGCGGCGCCGGCTTCGAACTCGAACATTTCTCGCGCGGCGGTCTGGGCCAGTCGCTGGGTGTGTTCCAGCGCGGCGTCCTTGTCCTGACTGCGCAGCACCAATTCGGCGTGCTTGTCGGCTTGCCGGCTTTTCAGTGCCTGCAGTGCCTCGATGTGCTCGGCCAGCCCGTCCAGCTCGCCACGGCGGCTGCCGCCCGCTTCTTCGCTGTCTGCGCGCAAGCGCTCGAGCGCCTGGTCCAGCCGCTGCTGCGTGGCCTGCAGTTCCTTTTGCGCGGCGGCTTGCTGCGCATGCAGCGCGGCCTGCCAGATGGCCAGGGATTTCTTTTCGCTGGTGAGCTGGTGCGCCTGGTCGGCCATGTGCGCGGCCCGCTGGCCGCGCAAGCCGGCCTCGGTGGCCTGGTGCGCTTCGTGGTGCTGCACCAGCCGTTCCATCGCGATGGCCTTGTCCACGGCGATCTGGGCCAGCCGCACGGTTTCGCCGGCCTTCATCTGGCCGGCCAGCACCGGCGCCACGCTCTCCCACTGGCCGCGGCTGCGCGGCGGGATGCGCGAGGGGTCCTGCGGGGTGTTCTGGTAACGGAGCATTTCCTCGATGGGCTTCGGGTTGCCCCGCGCCATGCCGAAGCAACTGCCCACCTTGTTCGCCAACTGGCCCAGCACCGATCGGGGCTTGCGCGGGGGCATGGCCGCGGCATCGGCGGCGGGCAGCGGCTGCGCGAGGTATTTGCGCGCGGCCCGGCCCGCGTCGTACATGGGCGAAAGCAGTTCGTTCTGCGCGGCCCGCGGGTCGAGCTGGTGCAGCTTGTGGTGGGCCTGTTTGTGGCTGGCCGGCGCACCGGCGTGGGCACTCGATGTCGAGTTGCCGGGCACGCCTGCGGACGAGGTGGTGGGACGCACTGAGAATTTGGGCATGGTGTCCAGTCGTTCATGGGCGTCGTGTGCGTTCCGCGGGCGAGGGTTGCCCGGGAACAGTGGCTGGACCGGGCGCGTTGCACGCCCTGCGTTGGCTGGCCACGACACGCGCGATGGTGCAATGCGGCACCCGGGGCCGCGGGTCGGCCTGCGAAGGGCGGTGCAGCCGGGCGAAGCCAAGGTCTTGATCTGGCGCGCCAGCGAGAGTGTGCCGGCCGTGCTAAGTTCCGGGCCGAACCGACGATCAGGTTATAAAGAAACGACCAAATGATGATGAGCCATCTGCAGCGGAAAATCCACGCGCAGCCCGCCAGCCGACTGGCTGGCATGCGCCGTGGCATCGAAAAAGAGGGACTGCGGGTGCTGCCCACGGGAGGGCTGGCGCTCACGCCGCACCCGGCGGCGCTCGGCTCGGCGCTGACCCATCCCCACATCACCACCGACTACAGCGAGTCGCAGATCGAGCTGATCACGGGCGCGCGCCTGGGTGTGCAGGAATGCCTGGACGAACTCACCGAGATCCACCAGTTCGTCTACCGCAGCCTGCAGGCTTCGGGCGGCGAGATGCTGTGGCTGTCCAGCATGCCCTGCGGCCTGCCCACCGACGAGACCATTCCCCTGGCACGCTACGGCTCGTCCAACGTGGGGCGCGCCAAGAGCGTGTACCGCATGGGGCTGGGCCACCGCTACGGCCGGCGCATGCAGACCATCTCGGGCATTCACTACAACTGGTCGCTGCCCGATGTGACCAGCGACGAATACTTCGCGCTGATCCGCAACTTCCGCCGCCATGCCTTCGTGCTGCTGTACCTGTTCGGCGCCTCGCCCGCGCTGTGCCCGTGCTTCGTGCAGGGGCGCGAGCACGGCCTGCAGCGTCTGGGCGGCGAGGCGCTCTACCTGCCGCACGCCACCTCGCTGCGCATGGGCCGCCTGGGCTACCAGAGCGATGCGCAGGCCACGCTGGCGGTGAGCTACAACGGCCTGGACGGCTACGCCGCCTCGCTGCGCGAAGCCCTGAGCCGGCCATACCCCGCCTACGAGGCGCTGGGCGTGCGCAACCCCGGGGGCGAATACAACCAGCTGGGCACCAGCCTGCTGCAGATCGAGAACGAGTTCTACGGCACCATCCGCCCCAAGCGCACCGTGCGCTCGGGCGAGCGGCCCCTGAACGCGCTGCGCGACCGGGGCGTGGAATACGTCGAGGTGCGGCTGATGGACCTGGACCCGTTCGCGCCGCTGGGCATCGAGACGCAGACCATGCGCCTGCTGGACGTGTTCCTGCTGCACTGCCTGCTGTCCGACAGCCCGCCCGACACGCCGCAGGAGATCGCCGAGCTGCAGCGCAACCAGCACCTGACCGCCGAGCGCGGCCGCGAGCCGGGCCTGTTGCTGCAGCGCGGCGGGCGCGAGATTCCGCTGGCCGAATGGGGCACGCAGGTGCTGGCCGAGTGCGAGCCGCTGGCCGCGGCGCTGGACGCCGCGCACGGCACCGGCGACTACGGCAGCGCGCTGGCCGATGCCCGGCGCCTCATGCAGCAGCCGCAGGCCACGCCGTCGGCCCGCGTGCTCGACCGCATGGCCGAGGCGCACGGCAAGAGTTTCAGCGCCTTCGCGCTGGAGCGATCGCAATGGGCGCGCGACACGCTGCTGGCCATGCCCTGGACCGAGGCGCAGCAGGCCCGGTTCGAGGCCGCCGCCGCGCAATCGGTGGCCGAGCAAAAGGCCATCGAAGCGGCCGACACCCTGCCGTTCGAAGCCTGGCGCGAGCAGTACATGGCGGTGCCCGTCCACGGCTGAGGCCTGTACTGCCCGGGCATCCCCGGGACGGCTGCCCGCGCCGCGCGCTCAGCCCGGCTTGCGGGCCTGCGCCGCACTGCGGATGCCCTGCAGCGTGCCCGTGGGCGTGATGGCCTCCGGGTCCAGCAGGCAGTGCAGCACGCAGGGCAGGCCGCTGGCCCGGGCGCGTGCCAGCGCCGGGGCGAACTCCGCCGTCGTCTCCACCCGCTCGCCATGCCCGCCGAAGGCCGCGGCATAGGCCTTGAAATCCGGGTTCTTCAACTGGGTGGCGCTCACGCGGCCGGGGTATTCGCGCTCCTGGTGCATGCGGATGGTGCCGTACATGGCGTTGTCCAGCAGCACCACGATGATGGGCAGGCCGTACTGCACGGCGGTGGCGAACTCCTGCCCGTGCATCAGAAAGTCGCCGTCGCCCGCGAACACCACGACCTCGCGCTGCGGCCACAGCCGCTTGGCCCCCACGCCGGCCGGCAGGCCGTAGCCCATCGATCCGCTGGTGGGCGCCAGCTGGCTGGCATAGGCGGTGAACGGCCAGAAGCGGTGCACCCAGGTGGCGAAGTTGCCCGCGCCGTTGCAGAAGATCGCATCGGCCGGCAGCACCTCGCGCAGGTGCCGCATGACCTCGCCCATCTGCAGCGGGCCCGGGATGCGGATCGGGTCCGGATCGCTCCAGGCCAGGTACTCGGCGCGGGCGGCCTGCGTGTGCGCCGCCCAGTGCACCGCGTCGGGCGGCTGCAGCGCGGCGAGTGCGTTGGCAAAGGCCTGCGGCGTGGCGTGGATGGACTGCGTCGCCCGGTACAGGCGGCCCAGTTCGTTGGCATCGGCATGCACATGCACCAGGGGCTGCGACGGCACGGGAATGTCGAACAGCTCGTAACCCTGCGACGGAATCTCCGACAGGCGCCCACCCACCACCAGCACCAGGTCGCTCGCGCGGATGCGCGCCAGCAGCTTGGGGTTCACCCCCAGGCCCAGGTCGCCGCCGTAGCTGTCATGGTCGGCCGGGAACAGCATCTGCCGGCGAAACGAGCAGTACACCGGCAGCGACCAGGCCTGCGCGAACGCGACGAAGTCGCGCACCGCCTGCTCTGACCAGCGGCTGCCGCCCAGGATGGCGACGGGGCGCTCGGCGGCGGCCAGGCGCTCGGCCAGTTCCTGCAGCGCGGCGGCGCCGGGGTGGGTTTCCGGCACCGTGTAGGGCAGGGCGTCGGCCACCTGCACCGCATCGGTCAGCATGTCCTCGGGCAGCGCCACCACCACCGGGCCCGGGCGGCCCGACGTGGCGACGTGGAAGGCGCGCGACACCAGTTCGGGCACGCGGCGCGCGTCGTCGATCTGCACCACCCACTTGGCCATGGTGCCGAACACGGCGCCGTAGTCCAGCTCCTGGAACGCCTCGCGCCCCAGCGCGCCGCGCGCCACCTGGCCCACGAACACGATGAGCGGCGTCGAATCCTGGTGCGCGATGTGGATGCCCGCCGAGGCATTGGTCACCCCCGGGCCGCGCGTCACGAAGCAGATGCCGGGCTGCCCGGTGAGCTTGCCCTGCGCCTCGGCCATCATGGCCGCGCCGCCCTCCTGGCGGCACACGGTGACGGCGATCTGCGCGTCGTGCAGGGCATCCAGAACGGCCAGGTAGCTTTCGCCGGGCACGCAGAAAAGCTGTTGCACGCCGTGCAGGATGAGCTGGTCCACGAGGACCTGGCCGCCGGTGCGGGGGGAAACGGTGGAAGTCATGAAGGCGTCGATCAAGGGCGTTGAAGGAATGGAAACACGGCAAGCCGGCTCACCGCAGCGCCGCGCAGGCGTCCTGGATGCGCTGGCAGGCCGTCTGCAGCTGGGCCATCGAGGTAGCGTACGAGATGCGAAAGTACGGCGCCAGCCCGAAATACGTGCCCGGCACCACGGCCACCTCGTACTCGGCCAGCAGGTACTGGCAAAAGTCCACGTCGGTCTTGAGCAGCGCGCCGCCCGGCGTGGTGCGGCCCAGCGAGCCGGCGCAGCTGGCATAGGTGTAGAACGCGCCCTCGGGCGTGCGGCAGCGCAGGCCGGGCGCCTGGTTCAGCGCCTGCACCACGAAGTCGCGCCGGGCCTGGAAGTCCGCGCAGCGCTCGGCCACGATGGCCTGCGGCCCGGTCAGCGCCTCGATGGCCGCCGCCTGGCTGATGGACGAAGGGCACGAGGTGCACTGGCTCTGCACCACCGCCATGGCGGCGATCAACTCGCGCGGGCCGCCGGCGAAGCCGATGCGCCAACCCGTCATCGCATAGGCCTTGGACACGCCGTTCACCGTGAGGCAGCGGTTTTTCAGGCGCGGCTCCAGCGCGGCCGGCGTGGCGAAGGCCGCGCCGTCGTACAGGATGTGCTCGTAGATGTCGTCCGACAGCAGCCACACCTGCGGGTGGCGCAGCAGCACGTCCAGCAGCGGGCGCAACTGCGCGGCGCTGTAGGCGGCCCCGGTGGGGTTGGAGGGCGAGTTGAGCAGCAACCAGCGCGTGCGCGGCGTGATGGCCGCCTCCAGCGCGGCCGGCGTCAGCCGAAAACCGTCCGCCTCGGTGCACGGCACGGTGACCGGCACGCCGCCCGCGATCGTCACCACGTCGGCATACGACGACCAGTAGGGCGCGGGCAGGATCACTTCGTCGCCCGGGTCCAGCGTGGCCATGAACGCGTTGTAGAGCACCTGCTTGGCCCCCGTGCCCACGGTGATCTCGTCCAGGGCGAAGTCCAGGCCGTTGTCCCGCCGGAACTTCTCGCGCACGGCTTCCTTCATCGCCGGGCTGCCGTCCAGCACCGTGTAGCGGGTCTCGCCGCGCGCCAGCGCCCGGCGCGCCGCCTCCAGGATGTGGTCGGGCGTGTCGAAGTCGGGCTCGCCCGCACCCAGCACGATCACCGGCCGGCCCGAGCGCTTGAGCGCGTTGGCGTGGTCCGTGATGCGCAGGATGGGCGACACGCCCAGCGCCGCGATGCGCCGCGCGGGCGTGAACGCGCCGGGCGGGGTTGCGCCATTGGCAAGGGCGGTGGGCAGGGTGGCGGTCATTTGAGGTAGGCCTCCAGCGGCTTGTCGTTGGGCGCCGCGATCAGTTGCCGCAGCGTTCCGCTCATGGGCAGGTTCAGGCTCAGGTTGCGTGGCGGGATGGGGCTGGTGAACCACTTGGCGTAGATCTTTTCCAGCTCGCCCGTCTGCATCAGCCGCACCAGCACGCCGTCCACCCCGGCCTTGAACGCAGGGTCGTCCTTGCGGAACAGCAGCGCGATCGGCTCCGATCCCATCGGCTCACCCGCGATGCGGTAGGCCGCCGGGTCCTTGGAGGTGGCGATGGCGCCCGCCAGCAGGTTGTCGTCCAGCACGAAGGCATCGGCGCGGCCCGACTCCATCAGCAAAAAGCTCTCCTGGTGGTCCTTGCCCAGCAGCGTCTTGATGGGGGCGCCCAGCGCGCGCTCCTGCTTGCGCAGCATCTGCACGGCGGTGGTGCCGGCCGACGCTGCCACGGTGCGCCCGCCCAGTTGGCTGACCGAGTTCAAATCCGAATCCGCGCGCACCGCCATGCGCACCTCGCTCACGTAGGTGGTCACGGCAAAGGCCACCTGCTGCTGGCGCGCCGTGTTGTTGGTGGTGGGCCCGCAGCCGATGTCGATGGTGCCGTTCTGGACCAGCGCCAGCGTGTTCTGCGCGGTCACCGCCATGTATTCGAGCCGGGCCTGCGGCGCGATCTCCTTCATCACGCGCTCGCACAGCTCCACGTGGTAGCCCACGAACTTCTCGTTCGCGCCCAGGGCGTAGGCCATGGGCGGCGAGGCCTCGCGCACCCCCAGCACCACCTTGCCGGCGGCCTTGATCTTCTCCAGCGTGGGCTGCTGCGCCGATGGGTTGGCGGGCGGTGCGGACGCCTGCGCGGCGGCTGCGCCGCACCAGAAAAAGGCCGCTGCGGCCGTGGCCGCGCCAGCCAGGGCTTTGAGGGGGAATGCCATGGGTGCTTGTCTCCTGTGTGAATGGGCCTGGCCCGTTGGGGCCAGGCCGGGGGGGCGCGGCGGCGGGGATCTAGTGCGCCGCGGCCGATCACTCAGTCGGCGATGTCGAAGGTCACGCCCTGCGCCAGTGGCAGAGCGGTGGAGTAGTTGATGGTGTTGGTCGCGCGGCGCATGTAGGCCTTCCAGCTGTCCGACCCCGCCTCGCGGCCGCCACCGGTCTCCTTCTCGCCGCCGAAGGCCCCGCCGATCTCGGCGCCGCTCGGGCCGATGTTCACGTTGGCAATGCCGCAGTCCGACCCCGCGGCCGACATGAACTGCTCGGCCTCGCGCACGTTCAGCGTGAAGATCGACGACGACAGGCCCGCGCCCACCGCGTTGTTCATGGCGATCGCCTCCTCCAGCGTGCCGTAGCGCACCACGTACAGGATGGGCGCGAAGGTTTCATGCAGCGCCGGGCCTTCGTGCTTTGGCAGCTCCACCAGCGCCGGGCGCACGTAATACGCCTCGCTGCCCGCGATGTCCTCCACCCGATCGCCACCGTGCACCGTGGCGCCCAGCGCGCGGCTTTGCGCCAGCGCCTTCTGCATGCCCTCGAAGGCCGGCCGGTCGATCAGCGGGCCCACCAGCGTGCCGGGCGTGCGCGGGTCGCCCACCTGCACGCTGGCATACACCTTGGCGAGCTGGGGCACCAGCTGGTCGTAGATGCTCTCGTGCACGAACAGCCGGCGCAGCGTGGTGCAGCGCTGGCCCGCCGTGCCCATGGCCGCGAAGGCGATGCCGCGCAGCGCCAGGCCCAGGTCGGCCGTGGGCGCCACGATGGCCGCGTTGTTGCCGCCCAGCTCCAGGATGCCGCGCGCAAAGCGGGCCGCCAGGCGCGGGCCCACGGCCCGTCCCATGGCGGTGGAGCCCGTGGCCGACAGCACCGGCACGCGCGCGTCATCCACCAGCACCTCGCCCAGGTCGCGCTGGCCGATGATCAGCTCCAGCAGGCCCGCGGGCGCATCGGCGCCGAAGCGGGCGATGGCGCGCTGCGCGATCGCGTGCGTGGCCAGCGCGGTGAGCGGGGTTTTTTCCGACGGCTTCCACACCACCGGATCGCCGCACACCAGCGCCAGCGCCGCATTCCACGACCACACCGCCACGGGAAAATTGAACGCCGAGATCACGCCGCACACGCCCAGCGGGTGCCACGTTTCCATCATGCGGTGGCCGGTGCGCTCGGTGGCGATCGTCAGGCCGTACAACTGGCGCGACAGGCCCACGGCGAAGTCGCAGATGTCGATCATCTCCTGCACCTCGCCCAGCCCCTCGGACGGCACCTTGCCCGCCTCGATGGTCACCAGCAGGCCCAGGGCGGCCTTGGCCGCGCGCAGCTCTTCGCCCAGCAGTCGCACCAGCTCGCCCCGGCGCGGCGCCGGCACATTGCGCCAGGCCTGGAAGGCCGCATGCGCCCGCCCGATGGCCGCCGTGGCCTCGGCCGCGCTGTGCTGCGGCACCGCGCCGATCGCCTCGCCCGTGATGGGCGAGCGCACGGGCAAGCTGCCGCCCGTGTAGGCCGTGCGCGGCACGCCCAGGCGTTGCAGCAATTGATCGACCTCCGCCGAGACGGCAGGGGCGGGCGTGGCGGGTGCGGAAGGGTTGGCGGCGTTGGCAGACATGGCGGTAGTGCTCGCAGTCAAAAAACAAGAACGGTAAAACGCGACGAAGAAAAGAAGCAAGAAAGCGTGCGCCAATATCCCCCAATCGCGCCCGCCTGCATAGCAAAATAACGGAACGACTTGATGTAAACATGGAATCAAGTCCTGGGTTGGTAAAAACCCTTGCCCTAGTCGAATCTGCGCTGGCCGGCAATGCCCTGCGCAGAGTCATTCCCTTGGAGCATGACCTTGTTGCGCCGCGCCTTTCTCCCCTCCATGGCCGACCTGTTGGCCTTCGAAGCCGCCGCCCGCCACCACAGCGTGTCGCGCGCGGCCGAAGAACTGCACCTGACCCAGAGCGCCGTCTCGCGCCAGATCCGCCAGCTGGAGGCGCAACTGGGCACCGCCCTGTTCCACCGCGTGCGCCAGCGCGTGGTGCTCACCGACGCCGGCCGCGTCTACGCCGCCGATCTGCAGGGCGTGCTGCAGCAGCTGTCGGCCATCACGCAAAAGGCCATGGCCTTCAGCAGCACCGACGGCCTGCTCAATCTGGCCGTGCTGCCCACCCTCGGCACCCGCTGGCTCATCCCGCGCCTGGGCGGCTTCATGGCGCTGCACCCGGAAGTGACGGTCAATTTTGCGGCGCGCTCCGAGCCGTTCGACTTTGCGGGCACCCCGTTCGACGCCGCCATCCACTTCGGCACGCCCCACTGGGCCGGCGCGGTGTGCGAATACCTCATGCACGAAGAGGTGGTGCCGGTGTGCAGCCCTGGCTACCAAAGCCAGCACGGCATCCACACCCCGCAAGACCTGGCGCGCGTGGTGCTGCTGCAGCAGAGCACGCGGCCCACGCAGTGGTCGGAATGGTTCGAATTGGTGGGCGCCCCGACCAGCCTGGCATTGCGCGGGCCACGGCACGAGCAGTTCGCCATGATTGCGCAGGCGGCGGTGTCGGGGCTGGGGGCGGCGCTGCTGCCGCGGTTCTTGATCGAGCCGGAGCTGGCGGCGGGGAGCCTGGTGGAGTTGTCGGATACGGTGCTGACCAGCGGCGATGCGTATTACCTGGTGTATCCGGAGGCGCGGGCGGAGGCGCCGTTGGTGAAGGCGTTCAGGGATTGGGTGGTGGGGGAGAGTGGGGGAGTTAATGTGAGAAGTTAGGTTGGCCTGAAGAAACTATCAGTCCCAGAACTAAGATTTTGAAGAATCAGCGCCACAGAAATCGAAGGTTGGTGATCTAACGGGCAAAGAGGATTAACCAGCCGGGAGGCTTCGTCTTACGGGACGCAGCCCAGGCCCATTAAAAAGTCCCCGCGGCGGCGATTCCCAACACAGCCATTGAAGACCATCGGTATTGGACGATCGCTTCACCCTGAACCGGGCGCTTATGCCCGCAGCGACAGGCTCATATCGACCCGGAGCGACTTTCATAAAGTTGCAAAGCACAAATTGGTCGCCCGTTCTTTTAACGCGAGCCATACTTCTCTTAACAACTGCATTAAGGGATGTATGGTTTCGATTCATGTGGGAGACGAAGAGAAGACCGCGGAGATCAGCGACTGGGCGATTTTCTGGAGCGACAAGTACGAAGCCTTGCAACTGACCTGTTCCTACACATCCAAGAAAAAATACACGTACCCGCTTTGCGAGTGTCGCGTTGCTCCTATCCGTGAGCTGGGCGAGATGATGTTGACCAAGCTTGGCAGCAAAATCGTCAAACCCATCGCTAGGGCGACGATCTATGGCGAGCGGTATGCCGTCGTTCAGTATCCCGATGCCAACAAGCCATATATCTACAAAATGGACAGCATCGGCCTGGACGCGCCGACGACCATAAAGGATGCTCCGGTCTTTCAGTATTTTGCGGCTGTAGCGAACTCCCGGATGAAGCGCGCTGCTTCGAAGACCGACTATGAGATTGCGGCCAATGTTGTGCGCCAACTGGGGCAACTGCCTGCCAGTGCCGACACCGCCTTGCAAGCCTATTGCACTGGGCGCAACGGTGCGCTGAGGCCGGGCCAGGGATTGATTTATCCGTTCGGGCTGAACGAGAGTCAGCTTACGGCTGTGGAGCAAGCCTTTCGCTCACAAGTGAGCGTGATAGAAGGCCCGCCAGGAACCGGAAAGACTCAAACCATCTTGAACGTCCTTGCCAATATCGTGCTGCGTGGGCAAACGGTGGCGGTGCTGTCCAACAACAATGCAGCGGTACAAAACGTCTACGAAAAACTGGAGAAAGTTGGCCTGGGCCACTTGATCGCCAAACTTGGCAATCAGGTCAATCGCAGCGACTTCTTTGCGGACCTGCCTGCATGGCCCTCGGATGAGCCTGAGTGTGCGCCGGCTTTGGAAGAGATTCAGGAGTTGCTGGCTCGCGTAAAACAGCATTTGCATGACCACAATCGGGCGGCGCAACTGCAGGTCGACATCGATGAGCTGCGCGTTGAGCGGCGTTATCTGTCGCGGTGGCTTGAAGAGAGTGGCGTGCAGTCCACCGCCTCAGTGAATAAGTACGGGCTGAACCCGCGCAAGACTGCAGACCTGATGGCCTACCTGTCGCATCTTGGCGAGCAGCGCATCCGCCTCAAGGACCGCATTGAGCTGCTGTTCAATTTCAGGATTTTTCGCGCCAAGCCTTTCGCCGAGGGTGATGCACGTCTGGCTGTGTTTCACGCCCTACAAATGCACTATTACGACAAGGCGTTGCAGGACAAGGAAGCGGAGCTTCAGGCGTGCCGAGAGTCACTCGCTCGCGGCAATTTCGATGTCTCGCTGGAGGCCTTGAAGACAGCGTCGATGCGCCACCTGAAGCAGCACCTGCAACGTCAGAAACGTCCGCTGGACTGCTTTGATGCGAAGACGTACCGGCGACAGTTCGATGCCTTCGTGAAGCGCTTCCCGATCCTGGGTAGCGGCACACACTCCATCGTCAATTCGATCGCGCCGGGGGCGATCCTCGACTACGTGATCATCGACGAAGCCTCGCTGCAGGACCTCGTGCCGGGCATCCTGCCGCTGGGTTGCGCAAAGAACCTGATCGTCGTTGGCGACAGCCGTCAGTTGGCACATATCCCCGTGGTGCTCGGCCTGCGGGCGCCTGCCGAGGCCTACGATTGCGAGCGCTACAGCCTGCTCGACTCTTGTATCGGCGTGTTCAAGGGGGCGCTGCCGAGGACGCTGCTGAAAGAGCATTACCGCTGCCATCCCAAGATCATCCAGTTCTGCAACCAGCAGTTCTACGACAACGCGCTAGTGCCGATGACCAAGGACGACGGCGAGGAGCCCCTGCGTTTGGTGGTGACTGCCAAGGGTAACCACGCTCGTCAGAATACCAACCTGCGAGAGCTGGACTCGCTGGTCAAGCTGCTCAGCGAAGAAGAAGAGCCCATCGGACTGGACGGCGACGGGCGTGGGTTCATCGCCCCGTTCCGGGCACAGGTCAACTTGTCCAGCACGCGTCTGCCGGCGGATTTCGTCAAGGACACCGTGCATAAGTTCCAGGGTCGAGAATGCGACGAGATCGTTTTCTCCACCGTGTTGGACAAGAAACGCTACAACCAGGCACGTCCACGACTGGATTTCATCGACGACCCGCGTATGGTCAACGTGGCGGTGTCGCGGGCCAAGCACCGTTTCACTCTGGTGACAGGCGACGAGGTATTCACCGGCAATAACGGCCACATCGCTGCCCTGATGCGCTACGTCACCTATTACGCGCAAGACGAGCAGATCGTGCGTGCCCCTGTGGTGTCGGCCTTCGACCTGCTTTACCGTGAATACGACCAGTCTCTGGCACGCTTGAACGCCCGATTGCGGCCTGAGGATTCGCGTTACAAGTCCGAGCAGATCGTGGCGCAGGTGCTGCGCGAGGCCCTGTCCGTCCAGGCGTGTCAAGCCTTGATGTACCACGGCCAAGTAAAGCTGAATCAGGTTGCATCGCCCAGCGACCCGAACATGACAGAACGCGAGCGCGCCTTCATGTCGCGTGCAAGTTGCGATTTCGTGATTTATTTCAAGGTAGGCAAGACCCCTTTGGGGGTGATTGAAGTCGATGGTGGCCGCCATGACAAACCGGAGCAGGCAGCGCGGGACGCATTGAAGAATCACATCTTGGCGAAAAGTCACCTTCCCATCCTGCGCCTGCGCACCATCGAGAGTGGTATCGAGGAACGAATCGCCGGGTTTCTTGCAGCATGGGCTCATACGACCGCCGACGAGGCTCTATGACCGTCGTTTTCCACGTACTCGCCAACCCGAAATCCCTTAGGGAAGGTCTGCATAAATCGCCCCACGACATGCTTGGCATGGAGATGAAGCCCTGAGACGATACGTCACATGAAGCAGCACAGCCTGGGCTTGGGAATGACGGCGAAGCGAACGCGGCGGCGGG